>DAOWGJ010000198.1 GCA_030637505.1 Holophagae bacterium | reverse complement strand
CGATGAAGCCGAGGAAGAGGGTGGTCGGCGATCGACCGCACGCCACGTCACGGAGTTGCTCTCGGCGATGCCGGACGGCATGAGGCAGGGCATCCTCGATGCCGCCGTGCGTGAGCTGGTCGGCAGGGAAGATGCAGCGCCCGGATTGAAATCGTTGGGCAGTGCCGTTTCCGCGGCGAAGATGGTTGGTTCGTTACGTCGGCTCCGGGCGGACGATGTCATCTTCGCCCCAAGAGTCGTTTCGGTTGTTGATTCGCTGGTGATCGAGGCGGCGCCCGAGCGTCTCGGGCCTCGACAGCGGCAGGCCCCGGAGGCCTTGGCTGCCGAATTGCGCTCGGTATTCTCAGAGGAAGATGTCGACCGAGCTTCCCTGTCCGGCGCACTCGACGATCGGATCTTTGTCGAGCTGAGACGCCATGTGCCTGTACATGCAATGTTTTCGGACCTCAGCCCCTACCTTGATACCATCACCGACCAGCGCTTGGGCGTTGATTTGTCCGTGATGCTGATTGACCTCCTTAAGCGGCCGTTTCTTGACGATGCGCAGATCATGTCGGTGATTTCCCGGCAGCAGGAGACCTTCAAGGCAATGTTGGCCGGGGGACGTTTCGGCCCCGCGACGCGGATCGTCGAGGCCCTGCGCGAGATGACGACCTCTGGGGAGCAGATCCAACCGGTGAGGGAAGCCGCGGAGCGGTGTCTTGAAGGCCTTCGAGAACCCAAGACGCTGTCGGGGATCGTCGATGTGCTGGGTGAGGTCAAGAGTGCCGACATCGGGCAGGTCCACCAGCTGATTGAGTTGCTGGGGCCGACCGCAATTCACCAGTTGCTGTGTGTTTTGGGGGAGGAGACTGAGTTGTCTCGCCGTCGTCATATTTTCGACCTGCTGGCATCACTGGGCCCCGCCGTGGTTCCGGCGTCGGTGGCCCTCCTCGATGATTCCCGGTGGTACATGATCCGCAACATTTTGTCCCTGCTTCGCCGGGTTGGCGAGGGTCTGACCATGGAGGTTCTGCGCAAGGGCCTGGGCCACCAAGATTCCCGGGTGCGGATTGAGGCCGTCAAGTGCATACCGGAGTTGGGCGCTGAAATCATGCCGGAATTGGTGGAAAGGGTTCTCGCTGACGATGATCTCCGAGTCGCAGAAATGGCTGTCGGTGTGTTCGGCAGTTCCCGAATTCGTGCGGCCTCAGGCCCGTTGGTTGATCTGCTGCGGCGACCCGATCCCTTGGGCAAGTTACGTCGTCTTCGCCTCAGGGCGCTTCAGACTCTGGGAGAAATCGGGGATGCCGGAGTGCTGCCGGAAATCGCTCCCTTCTTCCGGAGTTGGTTTGCTCTGGTCAGTACCGAAGAACGCCACGCAGCTTTCCGGTCACTCGAGTTGTACACGGAGGACGAGCGTCGGCCGTGGGTGAAAAAGGGTCGGTTGTCCCCGGATGCGACGGTCCGGGAGATCTGTCGAGGGCTGAATAACGGTACACAATTGGGGACTGGGAGGTAGATGATGGTCAGGGACGACCCCGCGCAGGCGCTGCCCGTGCTCCGGGCGCTTTCGATCGCGGTCAATTTTCGCGCCCTGTACCCGCCGAGTCACCCGAAGGTCGTCGAAGGCGTCGACGCCGTCGTCGGGTCCTTCGAGGCGTGTCTGAAGGAGCGAGGCAGTGACTCGATGACATTCCTGGTGATCGATCACGAACTCCTGGTCGATGATCGCCCGATCCGGTCCGGCCAAATGTACTTGGCCCCGCTGATTCGGACCATGAGCAGGCTCGGCATTGAGCGCGTGACTCTGGGCGCCGGGCTGGATCAGGAGCAGTGTCACAGCCTGATCGAGAGTCTGGCCTCGATCGGTGAACCGGCTTCAACGGAGCACGTCATTCTCGGCCGGATTCAACTGAGTCTGGCTGAGGCCGGCGCCGGGGGCGGGGGAGGTGACGGCCGAGTTTCGGCACGGGGTTCTCAATTCTCCGAGCACGACATCGACCTGGCTCAGGAGGGTTTTCTCCGCTACCGGGAGGATCGGAGCGGAAGTATCGAGCAGTTGGACCGGATGTTGTGGCACTTCGTCGAGGGCATGGATCAGAGCAGTCGTTCTCTGCTGCTTTTGGGCCCGATGAAAAGTCTCGACGAGAAGCTTTTTGTCCACGCAATCAATGTGGCCATGTTGGTGGTAGCGCAGGCCCGGTCCCTGGGGATCATCGGCCAGAGCCTTCAGGCGATCGGCTTGGCGGCACTCTTGCACGATATCGGCAAGCTCAGTCTGCCGCCGACCCTGCTGGACAGGGACGAGGAACTGAGTGACGTAGAGTGGGAAATCCTCAAGATGCACACGGTGTTGGGCGCCGCCCAGCTGTGTGGCTTGGAGGAGGCGCCCCCGTTGGCCGTTTTGGTCGCCTACGAACATCATTTGAGGTGGGATGGGAAGCCCAGCTATCCGGTTCCCTCAGTGCCGAGGCGTCCCAATCTGGCCAGCCAGTTGACCGCGATCGCCGACACGTACGATGTGATGGTTGAGTCCCGAGGTTTCACGGGTGGCGTTCACGGTGAGGCGGCGACCAGGGTCTGGAGGGAGCGTTCAGAGACCTTTCTCGATCCCTTCCTTGTCGGCAACTTTGTGTTGATGGTTGCCGGCGCAGAGGTAGAGATGAAAGGTTAAGGGTTCCCCTCCCGGAGCCGGCCGATGCCCCGAAAGGTCGGGTCAAAACGGCCGGGTTGGAGAAGGGAGTAACTCTCGTGTTCGGCGGCCAACCTCCGAACCTCGTCACGGATTTCCTGGCCGGCCAGTGAAAATTCGTTGGTTGCGGAGGTGTGCAGGGCCACTGAAAAGGACCCCGACGCGAGCCGATTCTGAAATTCCTCCCTGGGTACGGCGACGAAGAGGGTGGGGTGCTCCGGGTTGAAGGTGCAGTAGGACACGAATCCGTAGGTATCGGCCAGACCCAGGATCCCGTGGGGTCGGCGATAAACCCACTTGTAGGTCTCGGGCATGAACCAGGGCCTCGGCTTGAAGAGCGAGCGGGCGATGCCGAGGTTGTCGGATCTCAAGAAAACGGTCATCGCGTCCGGGTCCCGGTCAAAGAAGGGTACGATTTCGGCTTCGAACGACGCCGCCGCTCGCCGATGCAGTTCTCCGATTCCGGCTGTGTCCTGCTCCTCGTTTTGAATTCCCACGATGAAGTACCCCGCGAGCAAGACAGTTGCCGAGATCAAGAGGACAACTCCGGTGCCGACAATCCCCGGTCCGACTCGAACACACTTCGGAGATCTTTGGAGCCGTGCATACACGCCGGACCACACGACGCCGAAAATCAAGCCGACGCCAACCAGTGGGACGTAGTGATAGCGGGAAGTCTGGAAAGGTACCGCGAGGGTTGGGAGCATGGTGATAGAGGTCCACGCCACTCCCAAACGAACGAGCCCAGGCATGCGCTGGAACGACAGTGCCAAGGGTGCGAACAGGCCGAATGCCAACCAGATCGGCATCAGGGTCGGAGCGCCATCGAGAACCACCTCTCGGATCCAGGTGGTGTCGGGCCCGAGATAGGTGATCCAGTTCTCCCAGAACCTCGAGACGACGCCGACATTGGGAGAGAGGTAACGATCCGACCGGCTCCCTATGATTTCGAGAAGGGCGAAGGCTCCTGCAAGTCCCCACAAAGGGCTGGTCAGGACCGCAGCCCGTGCCCATCGGCGGGCCCGCATGGGGAAAGTTGTCCCGGATTTGTGGTGGTCTGAGAAAACGACGAGAATTGTCGCCAGAAGGGGGAATAGAAGCGCGTTTTCCTTGGCGAAGAGGGCGGGGATCAGGAGCAGGCTCGACATGAAGATCCGCCCCCTCAGCACCAGGAGGAGGGCGCCGACACCAAAGAGCAGGGCCGCTGAATCTGCGACTGCGTAGGGTCTGAGGACGACCTCGGCGTGTTTGTAACAGAGGGCCCATGCGAGGCCGCCGACGATCCCGGCGAGCCGGTTTCCGCTGACTCTGGCGATCAGCGCAGATACCAAGACAGCGTTGACGGCGTGGATCAGCACCAGAATGAGAAAGAACGGGAAGGGGGATCGCCCGAAAATCAGGGTCGTGGCAAGAAAATAGAGAGACTCGGTTTGTCGGTAGAAGTTGTTGATGGGCAGAAAGAAGGTCTCGGGATTCTGGATTGTTTTCAGCGTATGAAAGAACCAGCTGAAATCGTCCCCCGCAAAAAAGTTGTCGAGAGACGGGCTGTAGCACGCGAAGACGATGCCGGCGATCCCCAATACTGCCGGAAGGCCGATTCCGGCGTGGTCGATCGGAGGAGGATGGGGCATCAACGGATTTGGGGTCTCATTCGGCACCCTGAGAGTCTACAGTGGCTCTGACGACGAATATATCTGACTGATTTCTTGTTATTATCAAGACTTCCAGCTGGGGTAGACGGCCCTGCCCCGGGCATGAGAACAAGGAGAGATGATGTATTTCGATCCCATGTATCTGCTGTTCATCGCACCGACCTTTGTGTTGTCGTTGGTGGCGAGTTTCATGACCAGGAGTGCGTTCAAGAAATACTCGAAGGTGGCGGTGACCACCGGGTTGACCGGCGCCCAGGCGGCGTCGGAGATGCTGCGACGGGCCGGCATCAACGATGTGTCCATCGTTCCGACCCGTGGTTTTCTTTCGGACCACTACAACCCTGCGACAAAGAAGTTGGCACTGTCCGAGACGGTCTATGGAGCCAAATCGGTTGCTGCGGTCGGGGTCGCCTGTCACGAGGCGGGGCACGCCATCCAGCATGCGACGGCCTATGGGCCTCTGAAACTCAGGTCGGCCCTGGTCCCGACGGTCGGCATCGGCAGCAAGATCGGCTACATGATGATGTTGATCGGCCTGTTCATGTCCTCGACCCAGATGGTCGGTCTTGGGGCCCTTCTGTTTTCGGCGGTGGTCTTTTTCCAGCTGGTCACCCTGCCGGTGGAATTTGACGCATCGGCGCGAGCCAAGAAGCGTGTGGTCGAGTACGCCCTGGTCGGACCGGGTCAAGAACAAGGGGTTTCGAAGGTTCTCAATGCCGCGGCCCTGACCTACGTGGCGGCGGCCGCCTCCTCGATCATGACGCTGTTGTATTTCTTGCTGCGGGCGGGGTTGCTGGGCAGTCGGGATTAGTTACCTACGCCTCAGTTCGACCTGGTATGCCATGACCTGGCGACTGCATGGCGCCGGGGAAGGTGACGAATGCCACCGTTTTTTGCGAATCCTGGTGTAATTGGTGGCACCATTTTGGATCTAGATATGGTAGAGTCGCCCTCGCTGAGGGGAGGCATCAACAATCCCTGAATTCGTCTGTCGGTCAGTTCGGGCTGTCGACGAGAAAAAACTCCCATCAGCGGAGGTCCCTCATGCGCTTGCCGATCCCTTTCCGTCTCTTGTCCCTGTCCTTTCTCTTTTTGATGCTCAGCCTCAATGCCGGGGCCGGACAATTGACTTTCGACTACGCCTTTGAGCGCCCGGAGGTCACGACTGTGCACATCGGCGACACCCAGTACCACCGCGTGACCCTGGAAGGCGCCACCAACGGCGGCCCAGTGGGAAGCCCGGCACTTCCGGCCAGCGGAGCGCGGATCCTGCTTCCCCTCGGCACAGAGGTCACGAGCGTCGAGGTCATCGCCGGAGAGCGGGTGCTCCTCGGCTCCGACCTGCTGGTGGAGCCGGTGGGCATGCCCTACCGGCTGATGGACGGCCCAGAGTCGGCCGAACTGCCGACGCCGGATGAGGCGATCTACGGTTCTGCCGACAGGTATCCCGCGGCCGTCTTCGAGGAGATCGGCGTCCAGTCGTTCCGCGGCTACCAGATCCTGGTTCTCCGGCTGCAACCGGTGGACTACATCCCGACCACCGGCGAGCTGTTCTACAGCCCCAACCTGCTAGTGGTGCTGGAAACAGAGGAGACGAACGAGGTCCCGGCCATGTTGCGCGGTTTCGACGGTGACGCATCCGAGGTCCGCGGCCGTGTGGACAACCCGGAGATGGTCGGCAGCTATGAGGCAGCCGGCACCCGCGGCACTCGGGCCTACGACCTGATGATCCTCACTACCGACGCACTCGCCGGTTCATTTGCTGCGCTCAAGACGTATCACGACGGCCAGGGTCTGGCCACCGAGATCCACACCACCACCGACGTGGGAAGCAATGATCCGGCCGCCGTCCGAGACTACATTCGGGACGTCTATTTCAACGACGGCATCGAGTATGTGCTGATCGGCGGCGACGACGACATCATCCCGGCCCAGAACCTCTACGTCGATTCCCTGGCCGGCTACACCGAGTCGGCCATGCCCGGTGACATTTATTTCGGTTGCCTCGACGGCACCTGGAATGACGATGGTGATGGTAATTACGGCGAGCCGAATGACGGCGCCGGCGGCGGAGATGTGGATCTGCTGGCCGAGGTCTTCGTGGGCCGTTGCGCGGCGGGCGACACCACCGAGGTCAACCGCTTCGTGACCAAGACTATCTGGTATATGAGTGGTTCGCACACGCTGCCCGCTGAAGTGCTGCTGGTAGGTGAGTATCTCGGATTTGGCGGAGTCTCCGACTATGCCGCCGCCACGCTCGAGGAGCTGGAGGACGGAGCCGACACCCACGGATACACCACCGTGGGCATCCCCACCGCCGATTACACGATCACCGAGATGTTCGAACGGGACATGTCCTGGTCCCAGTCGACCCTTGCCACGGCGATCAACAACGGCGTGCACATCCTCAACCACCTCGGTCACGGCGACAACCAATACGCGATGAAGTTCTACAACTCTGATGTGATGAGCCAACTGGACAACACCGAGCTGCTCTTTCTCTACTCCCAAACCTGTCTGGCCGGCCATTTGGACGGCACCGACTGCTGGGCCGAGACGATGAATATCAAGACCGACCACGGCGCCTTCGCCCTGATAATGAACGCCCGTTACGGCTGGGGTGAGTGGGATAGCACCGATGGCCCCTCCCAGCGATTCAACCGCGAGTTCTGGGACGCGGTGTTCGACGAATCGATGCCCGAAGTGAGCAAGGCCAACCAGGACTCCAAGGAGGACAACCTCTACCGCATCAACGAGCCCTGCATGCGCTGGTGTACCTACGAGCTGAATCTCTTTGGCGACCCGGCCGCGGCCATCCAGGGCGCCGAGGTGCACGGAATGAAGGTCACCCCCAGCGGATCCTTCGATTCCGAGGGTCTGGCGGGCGGTCCCTTCAGCCCCTCGAGCATGGTCTACACCATCGAGAACATGGAGGAGACCGGTATCGACTTCACGGTGGACAAGACCCAGAGCTGGGTTGATCTTTCATCCACCGGCGACTACCTGCCGGGTTTCGGTTCAGCCACGGTCACCGTCTCGATCAACTCCGGGGCCGACTCGCTGGGCAACGGGATGTACTACGACACCATCAGTTTCGCCAATACCACCAACCATGACGGCGACACCATCCGGACGGTGAACCTCCAGGTGGGTGCGCCGACGATGCAGCATTCGTGGGACATGAGCACCGACCCCGGCTGGACCACCGAGGGCCTCTGGGCCCATGGTATTCCCACCGGTGGTGGTGGTGTCGATTACGGCAACCCCGATCCCAGCAGCGGTTGCACCGGGTCGAACGTCTACGGCTACAACCTGAACGGCGACTACGCGGACAACCTCCCCGAGACGCACCTGACTTCCACCGCCTTCGACTGCACCGGCCTCGATCAGGTCTCGGTGAAGTTCCAGCGTTACCTCAATGTTGAGCAGCCAAGTTACGACCACGCCTACTTGCGGGTGAGCACTGACGGCGCCAACTGGTCCAACGTCTGGCAGAACACCTCCGAGGTCACCGATTCTTCGTGGACCCAAGTGGAGTACAACATCTCGGACGTGGCGAGCGGGCAGACCACGGTTTATCTCCGCTGGACCATGGGCACCACCGACTCCGGGTGGAGGTATTCCGGCTGGAACATCGACGACGTGGAGGTCTGGGGTCTGGAAACTGTGGAAGTCCCCTTGTTTGCGGACGGGTTTGAATTCGGCGATTTGAGCCAGTGGAACGGGAATCCCTGAAGAAGAAAAGCACCGGTGCCTGGTCCGAGCTTCTCGATAATCCTTTGTTCAAACCCGGCCTTAAAACGGTGCCTGTTGCTCACTCAATGAAAAATATCGGTGGTACCGATAGGGTGCCGATATGGGTCCCAACCGTGCGGTGTACAACGGATCAAGACTCGAACCGTATGAGGGAGCAGGACATGGACCAGGTCACGATCAAGGGGTTTGTCATCGCCAACCTCCTTGATCTGTTCGGTGTCCGAGTGGTGGCACTATCTCCTTGACTCTTCGTGAGTCAGCGTTGCGGGGTTGGCGAAGCGACTGACCGGATTGGACTCGAGCCGCCGTGCAAGGTGGTCGAGCGCAGCACTGAGCTCGGGATCAGCTTTTGCCCGTTCCTGTTCGATCAGCCCGGCGATTGCGGGATGATCCACCACGAGCAGCGCCGTCACCAACGCTTTCCTTTCATTGTCTGATCGGGCAACGTATTCGTTAAACAATACGCGGACGGCAAGAGAGCGGATCTCCTGGCCCTCTTTCGGATGTCGCACCAGACCTGCTCGCCACACCGGGGCGCTCGCTGCAGTGGCCAGCGATCGAGCCACGTCGCGGTGTGTTGCAGCGTCACGTTGCTCGGGGAGCGCTTCCACGAGCCGGCGAACCACCGGGAGGCGGCGACAATGACCCATACCAGCCAGAACGGCCCTTCCGCGCGCTCCCGGCTCGGGAGAGAGCTCGACCAGAACCTCTGCCGCGGAATCGGTCTCGAGCCGACCGAGGGCGGCGGACGCCACTCTGAGAGTCTCCGGTTCCACCTTCGGGCTGCGGCAGACCGCCTCGAGAACGGCCGCGCCACGTGGGTCCCGAAGCTTGCCGATGGCATCGAGGAGCCCGATTCGCCACGCCGCCCGGGCCGAAGGGGTCAGGGTCTCCGGTCCGAGATCGGCAAGGACGAGGCGCTCGATGATGGCCGGGACCGTTCCGTCACCGAGCCCGCTGATAGAGGGTCCCACCAAAGCGAAGCGGCCGTGTTTCGCAGCGTCGAGTTCGGGCACGGTTGCGCGCACCCGGGCAAGGCCTTCGAAGGCGATCGCGTGCTCCGCCCGACCGGCGGCAACGAGGTCGGTCACCCGTTGCGCTTCGTCGGCGGAGAACTCGGAGAGGCAGAGAACGACGCCGCACGGAGCGTCGGCGTTCGCCGGCGTTGTTGCGAGCAGGAGGAAAACGACCAACGAAAGGAGAAAGCGTTTCATGGCATGTTCTCCCACCACGGTTGCTCCGGTATCTCGTGCGTCGCATTCGCTCCGCAGTGAACCTCACCGCCGCCAAGGTGGTAGAGATCCCAGTCTTCAACCCAGGCCGCTGTGAAACCCACCGGTGTCAGGGTCTGCTCGAGCAGATCTTTGAAGAGATCGACGCCGCCGATTTCAGGTCCGTGCGGATCAGGCGCAGCGAAGACCCCATTGGGCAGCACCACGCCATTGACGACGCCGGGCACCATGGCCACGAGCCAGCCCCCGTAATCGAACATGAGGAACGCTGCGGAGATGATCTCGGATGGTCCGATGCCGGTTTCGAGGGAGAGCTGGTCGAGCTGGCTGGCGACCTCGACTGCGGCGAAGGCGTTGGCGGCGGCAAAATCGGGATTCCCGAGGACCTCATCGATGGTCATCTCGGCCGACCCACCCCATGGGTCGAGCTTTCCGACAAACATCGGTGTCCCACCATGGCCGGCGGTCTGAGCCACGACGAGCTCGTTCCACGCGGTCGTGACATCGGCGGCAAGGACAACCCAACCGCGGGGTGACGCGGCCGGCAGAAAGCTCATGGTCTCGTCGATGTGAGCCACCCATAGCCACGAGGTGTCGAAGTGAATCACCGGCTGCATGCCCTGGGCATCGACCATCTCGTCGAAGGACGTGTCTGGGTAGTAGGCGGGCGTCCCACCACGGATCACCCTGCCCAGGGGCCAACTCGACCGGCCGTCGTCATAGGGCGGGATGGTCTCGAGGTTGCCGAAGGAGTTCAGGGTGTCCATCCCGTCGTCGTGGGCAGGATCGTATTGCACCGCCCCCGCGACGTCGGGGCCGCGCAGCTCGGTGAAGACGACCCTGCCGGCAGGACGAAGCGTGCCACCGGCGTAGTTGGCCGAACGGTAGTTGAGGTGGATGGTGTGTTTGCCGGTGGCGGCCGGCATGGACATGATCGAGGCCTCGAAGAAATCCTGCGTCCATGGGTCGCCGAGGTCCCAGAACTCACGCAGCGGCTCGGTGATGCCCGCTGCAGAGGTCGCCACCGCCAGGTCGGTTCTAAAATCGATAGATGATTGATCGGAGAACGCACTGACGTAGACGGTTTCGACCTCATCGAGGTGGTGGCGGAAGATCACCGGAGCGACACGAAGCCGTACTGTATCGGCGCCGTCCTCCAGGGGACCCCCATCACCGGTACCGGCCTCCACGTTCAGTGTGACGTCAACGAACCCACCCCAGACCGATGAGCTGCGGACAATGTCGATGGCTTCAATGGCGAACTCGACCCCTGTGCGAAGATCGTCTGGCGTCAGGCTGTCGCTCGATGAATCGAAGTGCACAAAGCTCCCGCCCGACTGGCGAAAGAGACGGACAAAGCTCGCACCCGGGAGAGAGAGATCAATGGTCGCTCCGGCATCGTCGGGCGCCGATGGCCATGGAACCACCACCAGCCGAGCCAGATCGAGAAGATCGTCAATCCCGTTGACAACGTCGTCGGCAGCGTCGTTGCAGGCAGCGAGTTCGGAATCAGTTCCCGTCGTTGGACAAACACCCTCGTCGTCGTCGATATTGGCAAGAAAGATAGCGCCGTGGTTCGAGTCCCAGGTGTCCTCGTCCTGGTCCTCGCTCGGATCAGTGAGGTCAACGGTCCCGTTTCTATTGACATCGGCACGAAGATCGATGATCGGAACCGGTTGGTAACCGACAGCATTCGACCATGCCGAGACCTCCCCGGACTCGAATCCGTCGGCAAAAATCAGGTCGCCTTGCGCCCAGCACGGTCCGCCCAAGATCAACAGGAACGACGACGCCACGCCACAGAAGATTGCTCGCATCTGGATTTTCCTCGTATGCTCAACTGTACCACATTGCTGACCTCATCAGCGCCGACACGCGGGCGCCACGTTCACCATTGGTGCCAGGTCCGACCTTCCCGGTGTTATGGCATCCGGCCGTTTGCTGAGTTGTTCGCCGTTCCGGGGTTTAATTTACAGCCCCGGCCTTCGGGGCCGCTGCGCGCCCCCGCTCGGCCCATTTCCTCAAGAGGTGTCGGAGTGAACGACGAGAGGGCGCGGCCTCTTGAGGGAATGGACCTCGACGGCCTACTGCCCTCGGCCGAGGCTCGTTCGCTGACGTGCTCGCCGAGGGGAGCCAGGTCAGGCATTCTTCGCATCAGCGCCTCAATTGGAAGGCCTGCTCGATGAAGAAGGCCTGACCAGGCACCCCCGTCGGGGCCGGTATCGACATGGAGCCTCCCCAAGGGTTCACGGTGGCGATCTGAGGGCGTTGTGCGCTTGACCGTTGCCGGAAAACGCCCCGTAAGGTCCACCATCGTCGTCATCTGCTCCGAATGGGTCCTCGAAAGTGGGTAGGCTGGATTGGATGAGAAAAAGGGAATCACTATCCCTCCAGCGGGCACGAGATCGTTGACAAGGCATTCGGGAGTTTACATAATGCTAATGTGCATCCTAAGCCAACTTTCCATTATCCTAATTGAGGGAGGATTCATGACGTTAAAATCAGTGGTCCGTTTCGCATTGATCGCATGTGCGATCGTTCTGTCAACAGTCGCGGCAGTAGATGCCAATGAAGCAGGAATAGTCGGCAACTCTCCTGTGCAGGCCGCGATCAATGCAAGCACTCCGCCCGGGACATCCGACCGTGCCGAGGTTCCATGTGCGGGTACGAGGCATGATTTTGCAACTCCGAATCATGCGGGACAACTTCCGGGTGGTGTAGGTACAGGCAGAGCGATCGGTTTTCAAGCAGATTCAACATTCGACATCAGTTCGGTCGGGATTCTAGGACCTTTGTTGAATCGGCCTTTTGATGTGGTGATCTACGATAGTCCGGACGGACACAGCGCCGGTTCAGTCCTCTCTATAACTACTGCCACTGTGGGTGATGAAGGCTTCGTTTGGTATGACATCGCCGTGAGCTTCACCTTCACCGCAGGTAACTTCTATGTTGTGAACTGGCGACCGACAGACGGCCAAGATGCATGGGCAGATGAAACCACCGGTTTGGACTATTTTGAAGATTTTGGCCTTCCGGCTACAATTGGCCCAATCACAATTCTGGAGGGGATCGAGGGTTTCGATGCCACCAACATCGACAATTCACTCCACCCTCACCTCAGGGTCTGTGAAGGACCAATTCCGGTAGAACTCATGTCGTTCGACGTGGAGTGACAGAGAGACGGCATTTGGGTGAAATTTGGGTGCCACGTGTCACAAAGCTCACAAAGTTGATATTCGGAAAGGTGTAACGTAACTCCTCGCTCCACCCCGTCTTGATGCCGGACACAGGTTAATACCATCAGCATCAGTGCCTGGTCCGTCCTTCTCGACAATCCTGTGTTCAGCCTCGGCCTTCGGGTGTGCTTTGAGGACCGAACACGGGCGGCACGGGGACCCGCCCCTACAACCGCCGGCTCCGCCAGGTTACTCCTGAAGCCTGCCCGCAATCTTCCGGAATTTCGGTCTCAGTAGCTCCGCGACCTTGCGGTCGACGGTCAGCTGCGTGTAGCCGATCGGCGCATGAATGCCGGGTCCCAGCGGCCGCCCGTCGAGCAGGTCATGAGCTACCAGGTGAAGCCTGGCCTGGAACTCCCGATCGTATCGGCCCATGTATTTCAGCTCCCGGTCCCCGGTGTAATCGGCCCGAACGACAATCAGGTATCGGGCATGAAGTCTGAGAAGTTTCTGAAGAGACCCGCCGCCGTCACCACCGCCTTCGACCAGGGTGGCGACACCGGGTATCGTCATTCCGTCGAAAACATCGACCCCTTTCATCTCCAGGGCCTGCCGGACAAAGTCCGAGGCAACGCCGGCCAACAGTGTTTCGCCGACGCTGATCAATGCCACACCGGAACCGACGG
>DAOWGJ010000057.1 GCA_030637505.1 Holophagae bacterium | reverse complement strand
GTACTCGCCCGATACCGCCACGCCAAAGGCGAAGTCCGGCGAATCCTCGAAACCCACCTCGATCGGAGAACCTGGCGTGCTGACATCGACGATCCGTAAGCCTGAACTGTCGGCGGCAACGTAGGCATACTCCCCCACGACCTCGATGTCATTGATTTCTCCTGGCAGGACCACTCCTCCCACAACCAGAGGCGCCGTCGGGTCCGAGACGTCAGCCACCAGCAACGAGGTGCCGCTTCCGATGAAAGCGAAACCTCCTGATGACGCTACGGCGTAGGCGTGGTCGCTCGACCACTGACCCACGAACTCGGGGCAGTCCTCCGCGAGCGCGGGCAAGGTGAAAGAACAGAAGGCAACTGAGACCAACAACCACGGCACAATCCGGCTAACCATGAGAGTCTCCCTTGGTTGAAGTTAATCCTGCCTTTAAAGGTATATCCAAGACGCGAGAATGTCATGAGGAAACGGCCCGAATATCGCCGTAATCGGTGCCACCCTTCACAACTTATTTCGGTGCCAGGCTTTAGGATCTTAGGAAGCTTGAAAAAACTCTCCCCCGTCGGTGACTGGCCACCTGATCTGAAGCAGTTAAACGAACTTCCCAACTTCCTAAAGCCTGGCACCGCTTCCGCCGACTCTCAGACCCCGCTTTCGAGCAAGACCTCCAACTGTGTCAACGTCCGTTCAAACACCGCCATCGCGGCCTCGATCGGATCCGGCTTCGACAGATCGACTCCGGCATCACGCAGCATGTCCAGCGGAGGCCTGGAGCAACCGCCCCTCAGCATTGTGAGGTAGTCCTCCTGGGCGCCAGGGACGCCATCGCTGATGCGCTCTGCCAAGGCGATTCCCGAGGTCAGGCCCGTCGCATAGGTGAAGACGTAATACTTGTAGTAGAAATGCGGGATGTAGGCCCACTCGACCTCATCGTTCTCGTCGATGGTGTAGTCGGGCCCGTAGTAGACCTCGACCAGATTCCGGTAGATTCCGTTGATTGCGTCCGCCGTGACCGGCCGTCCCTGTTCGACAAGCTCGTGAACCTGAAGTTCAAAATCCGCGAACATCGTCTGACGGAAAATCGTGGTACGAATGGACTCGACCAACTCGCTGAGCAGCCATGCACGCTCGGCATCTGACGAGGCATTTTCGATCATGTGGTTCGACAACAGCATCTCGTTACAGGTTGATGCAATTTCAGCCAGGAAGGGCGGGTATCGCCACGTCTGGTAGGACTGAGCCTTCATCGAGAAATCACTGTGAAGGGCGTGACCGAATTCGTGGGCCAATGTCGATACATCGCCATACTGGTCCTGGAAATTCATCTTGATGAAAGGATGGACTCCGTAGGCAGATGCCGAGAAGGCGCCGCTTTGTTTGTTCTTCGCCGGATACAGATCAATCCAGCCCGAGGCCGGATCAATACCCTCGACCAGACGGTCGGTGTAGGTCTTCCCAAGGGGTTGCAGAGCCTCGACAATGTGCGCCGCACCTTCTGCGAAGGACATCTCGGTTGCAGAGGTCTCAGCCAACGGTACGTAGAGGTCGTAGAGGTGCACCTCGTCGACCTTCATAACCTTTTTCCGCAGCGTGATATAGCGGTGCAACAGTGGGGTGTTGGCCCTGACCGTTTCAATCAGATTTCGATAGACCGAAGGATCGATGTCGTCCTTGTCGAGATAGGCCTCAAGCCCGGAATCGTAGCCTCGCGACTTGGCAAGGAAGACATCGAAGACTGCCTGTCCACCAAGGGTTGCCGCGAACGTATTCTCATAACCCTTCAATGTCGAGAACATCCCGGCAACAGCCTGCCTCCGCACCTCACGGTTGGACGAGCTCCGCAGCAAGCCGTAGTTTGAGAAGCCCAGCTGAACCGGCTGACCCTCCTCGTCCGTTACCTCAGGCAAAACCATTTCGGAAATCAGTGATGCAAAAGCCGTTTCCGACGTTGAGGGCAATTCGTTGAGGTCGATCTGAGCCCACAGGTTGTCACCGGCCAAGGCCAGCACCTGCTCGCCCTCTGGTCCCAAGACGTGGTCCGCACGACGGTACAGTTGATTGATGAAAGGCCGGAAAGTCTCCAGCGACGGCACTGTCCGGTAGGCCTTTCCCAGTTCCTCCCCACTCCGCGAGAGGATCGCCCTTCGCAACTCGGGCCCTTCAGCCATCAATTCGTTGGTCATGGCCAGCGCACGCTGGTGCCGCGCAATGACCACTTGATTGACTGTCGCGCTGTCGCGCTGCAAATTGGCGTAAAGGGTGATCCGGTTGATCAGCTCGTCGGCATCAAAATACGCTTCGAGGAAATCAGCCAGGCCTTGATCAGTGTCGAGACCGGAGCGCAGAGTCTTGAGAGACTCGAGCCGGCCGGCGGCGTCCTTCGCCTGGGCTTCCCAGGCTTCGTCGTCGGCCACCAGTACATCGAGTTGCCATTTGTAGACGTCCGGAATCGCCGACCGTTCGGCATTGGCATCCGGCTGCCACGCAGGAAGATCCTGGAGCCCCCCGGCCATAGGCGAAGATCCCACCGCAATGAAAAGAAAAAATGCGACCGCAAACCGACAAAACCGTTTCATGATCTCTTCCTCCCAGGGTCGGAGTGTACGGCAAACCCTGAGAGTTTCGAAGCATCGTCTGCCCTGAAGGACCCGCCTCCAGGGATGCGTCGACCTCTGACCTTGACGCTCTCTCCTACGGAAAAATCCGCTCCCAGTCGTTCTTCATGCTGACGACCGTCCAACCTCGCTGCTCAGCTTCCGCCAGCCCCTGGTCCAATCGCCCGATGTGGGACTCCCGGTCGTAGGCCCATTCGCGGTCGGCATCGTCATGGTGGACATAAAGCATGAAGCGGGCGCCGTCCCCTGCGGCAGTCCACTGGAGCATCTGGAGGTCGCCGTCGGAATTGCCGAAGGCAGCGATGGGCCTCCGACCGATGTGGCTGTTTATGCCGACCGGCTTGTCGTGCTTGTCGTCGATAAAGTCGAGTTCAGGCAAGCGGATGAGCACCGGGTTACCGTCGCGATACTCGAATTTCGTCTTGATACTTGATCCCACAACCTGCTCCGGAGGGATCCCGTAGACCGCCTCGGTCCACGGCCGCATGAACTCGATGCCGCCACCGGAGACGATGTAGGTCTTGAAATCGTTTGCCCGCAGGTATTCCAGCAGCTCCAGCATCGGCTGGTAGACCATCTCGGTGAATGGCCGGTTGGTCTTGGGATGCTTCGCCGTCACCAACCACTCCAAGACGATGCCTTCGAACTCTTCGGTCGTCATGCCCGCATGGGTCGCCATCACCAATTCGAGCAGACCGTGTTCTCCTGCTGCAGCCAGGGCCTCCATATCGCCCTCGAGCACCGCCTTGAAAGGCTGCTCGGTCGTCCACTCAGGATGTTCGGACGCCAGGGCCTTGACCCGGTCGATCGCGAAAAACAGTTGAAAATACATCGGTTGTTCGGCCCACAAGGTGCCGTCGTTGTCGAAGGTGGCGATCCGCTCAGACGCCGGCACGAAGTCGGGACCAGCCTCATCAGTCACCCGTGCGACAAAATCAACAATCGACTGTTTGGCCGCCCCCTCATTCCACGAGGGCAGCGGGTCTGTCTGAACCGCTACGCTCCCCTGCTCACACTTCGAGCAGCACCCCAGCCCCAATCCCAGAAATACAACAAGACCCAAAACCGACATCAATCTGCTTTTCATTCCTCATCCCTCCAAACCCCCGAGTGCGTGGTCTGTCCATTCTTATGAGATGCCTCGATGAAAAAACCGTGCCGGCCCCTGAGGCCGGCACGGTTTCAATCAGCTCAACATCTGGTCATCAGTTCGCCGCAGGAGCGAGCTTCTCCATCACCTGGTCGAGGGTGAAGCTTGCCGCCTTTTGGCGTGGCGGATATTCCTTGAACGTCATCAAAAACTCACCGACGAACGTCTGAGCCGGCAGCAGGAGATAGACTCGGTCGAGCATCCAGTCATAGTAGGTGTTCGACGTGATGGGCGCCCTCTCATAGGGGTCACGACGGAGGTTGAAAATCAACGGCACACGCAGCGGAACAAACGGGTCCATCCAGACTCGGAATGTCCCTACGGTCTTCTGCTCCATGAAGACGGCCTTCCAGTCGTTGTACCGAAGAGCGGTGAGATCACCGTCGTCGGAGAAGTAGAAGATTTCATGTCTCGGTGCGGACTCGGTTTCACCGGTCAGAAAAGGCAGGAAATTGTAGCCGTCAAGATGGACCTTGTAGTGGCGTCCGATAGCATCATGGCCTTTGAGCAACTTCTCTTTGACATCGGACTCTCCGGCAACCGCGAGCAGGGTCGGCAACCAGTCCATGTGGTGCATGATCTCGTTGGAGATCGATCCAGCCTTGATGTGGCCGGGCCAACGAACCATCGCGGGAACCCGCCAGCCGCCTTCCCAGTTGGTGTTCTTCTCGCCACGGAATGGGGTGGAAGCAGCATCCGGCCAGGTGTTGTAGTGCGGGCCGTTGTCGGTCGAGTAGAAAACTATGGTGTTGTCGGCGATACCCAGGCGGTCCAAGAGTTCGAGGAATTTGCCGATATGCATGTCGTGCTCGACCATGCCGTCCGAGTATTCATCCTGGCCGGAGATCCCGCGCAGCTCCTCCTTGACATGGGTCCGGAAGTGCATTCGCGTTCCGCTCCACCAGACGAAGAAGGGCTTGCCGGCTTCATGCGCCTGTTCGATAAAGCGAATAGCCCGATCCGAAGTATCGTCGTCAACGGTCTCCATCCTTTTCTTTGTCAAGGGGCCTGTGTCCTCGATCCTGCCGTCGGCGTAGGAGTGAATCACACCCCGTGGGCCGAATTCCTCACGAAATTTAGGGTCTTTTGGATAGTCCTCGTTCTCCGGCTCTTCTTCGGCATTAAGGTGGTAGAGGTTGCCGTAGAACTCGTCGAAGCCGTGATTGGTCGGCAGCATGTCATCCCGGTCACCCAGGTGATTCTTGCCGAACTGCCCGGTCGCGTAACCGTGGTTCTTCAGCAGGCCGGCGATCGTCGGATCTTCCACCTGCATTCCTTCCGCCGCCCCCGGCAGACCGACCTTGGACAGGCCGGTGCGGAAGACGCTTTGGCCCATGATGAAGGACGATCGCCCCGCGGTGCAGCTCTGCTCGCCGTAGTAGTCGGTGAAGATCATGCCCTCATCGGCGATGCGGTCGATATTGGGGGTCTGGTAGCCCATCATGCCCATGGTGTAGGCGCTGATGTTGGACTGGCCTATGTCGTCACCCCAGATCACCAGGATATTGGGCTGGTCCTGGGCCTGGGCAATGCCGGCGGCCATCATCAAGCCGAGGGTCAGTGTCAATATTGTGGTTCTGATCAGTGTACGTCGCATTGTTCACTCCTTTTCGTCTCATCCAGTTGGCTTGTACTGTTCGTGCCCTATCGGCCGTTCGTAACCGGCAAACACGTCAATTTATTGATCTCGGCAGTATATCGCGAAAACCCGTTGAATTATTCCCTACTTTCGTTGTATTGACTGAGGGCTTTCTCAACCCTACACTCTCGGGTGATATCGAGAAAAACCAACACCGGGAAGATCTCAACAAGTCCGAGTGTTCATTGAGAATGAGGAGAAAACAACCATGAAGAAGATTGCAGTTATCTGTTTAATTTTTACCGCTCTTGTGTCCATGCCGGCATTCGCCGAAGAGGCGCCGGAAGCCGAGGCCCCGGATCCCCTGTGGACCGGAAACGCGGCCCTGAGCTACGTCTCGACGACCGGCAACACCGACACCTCGAGCTTCGGACTGGATTTTTCCTTTGTCCGCAGGCCAACGCCGTGGGGTTTTGAAATCTTCGGCCTCTTCAACCAGGCCGATGACAGCGGCGAAAAGACGGCCGAGCGCTCTCTGATCGGAGTCCGCGGAATCAGGGAAATCAACGACCGATGGAGCCTTTTCGGAGGCCTGAGCGGTGAAAGGGATGAGTTCTCCGGCTTCGACCTTCGGACGCTGCTTGAGGCCGGCGCGACCTACAAAGCGGTCGACAACGGCAAGATCTTCCTCTCATTCGACGGCGGTCTGACCTACACCGACGAGGACAGGATCGAACCTGAGCCCGACACCAGTTTCATGGGCGCCCTGGCGGCGGTGCACTTCGGCTGGAACATCTCCGATAACGCGAAGCTGACCGAGGACCTGACCTACTACCCAAACTTCGACGATTCGGCCGACTGGCGGATGGAGAGCGTCACCGCGCTCGAGGCCTCGTTGACCGATCTCTTCGGCCTTCGCCTCAGCTATGAGTATCGCTTCCGCAACGAGCCGATCGGGGACAACGACGACACCGACACGACGACCAAGGCTTCCCTGGTCCTGAAGTTCTAAGGAAGGTCTCGAGGCCGCCGGTTGCTCGATCCCCTATCCGCAGCAGGACGTCTACATTCATCAGGTTTCGTAGACCTGCGACCACCCAAATAACATCAAGGAGCGCCGGCAGGCGCTCCTTTTTCGTCTCCGCCATAATCTCAATACTGCCCCCTACTGACTCTGCCCTCTTCCGATCTGTTACCCATCCCCGGCCTTCGGGAGCGCCTTCGGCCCTCCCGCTCGGTCATTTCCCGAAGGGGTTTCGTTTCATGCATCGGGAGAGCTTCGCCCCCTCCAGGAAACGACCTCGTCGCCCTACGGCGTTGGCCGAGACTCGATTGCTGACGGTGTCGCCGAGCGTTGCCAGGTATCGGCCTTCTTCGTAACTCCGGCTCGGGCGGGGGGACTGCCCGGTGAAGAAAGCCGTACCAGGCACGCGCCGTCCGAGAGGGCGCGCTCCAGTTGTGTGACCCCTTCGACCCTTTGACTCTTTGACCCTTCGACCTCTCCGACAATGCTATTCTCATCGATCAATGAGGGAGGGTGGATCCATGCTCACAACCCGTATCACCAAAGATTTCGGTATCGAACACCCGATCATCCAGGGCGGAATGATGTGGGTTTCCCAACCCGAACTTGTCGCCGCGGTGTCCAACGCCGGGGGCCTGGGTATCCTGACCGCCCTGACCTTCGAGACACCCGAAGGCCTGGCGGCAGCCATCAAGAAGACCCGTGAACTGACGAGCAAACCCTTCGGCGTCAATCTGACGCTGATGCCGACTCTCGCACCAAAGAACTACGACGGCTTCGTCGATGTCATCATCTCCGAGGGCGTGCGAATCGTCGAAACTGCCGGCCGAAACCCCGTGCAGTTCATGGAGAAACTCAAGGGTGCGGGCATCAAGGTAATTCACAAGTGCACCTCAGTGCGCTTCGCCAAGAAGGCCGAGTCAATCGGCTGCGACTACGTCAGCATCGACGGTTGCGAGTGTGCCGGCCACCCCGGTGAGGAAGACATCACCTCCCTGATTCTGATTCCCCGCACGGTCGATCAAATCGGCATTCCGGTGATCGCCTCGGGCGGTTTCGCCGACGGACGAGGCCTGATCGCCGCGCTGGCGCTGGGCGCCGGTGCGATCAACATGGGAACCCGTTTCGTCGCCACTGTCGAGTCGCCGGTGCACCAGAACGTCAAGGACTGGCTCGTGCGAGCCGGGGAGGGCGACACGACCTATGTCTTACGGTCCCTCAGAAATACGGAGAGGGTCTTGAAGAATTCGGTCGCCGAAAAGGTGGTCGCTCTCGAAGCCCAAGGCGCCGGCATCGAAGAACTGGCGCCCCTGGTCAGCGGCAAGAACGGTCTCAAGGTTCTCTCGAGCGGCGACATCGAAGCCGGACTGTGCACCGCCGGCCTCTGCGTCGGTCTGGTCAACGACATCCCGACCGTCGCCGAACTGATCGAGCGGATCGTCAGCGATGCTGAGGAGATTCTGGAAAAGGGCTTTCCAGGCTGAATCCCCGGAGCCAATTACATTCGCCGAAACCCTTTCGTAGGGTGGGCCTTGGCCCACCATTGGGAACCCCCGTTGGTGGGCCAAGGCCCACCCTACTCTGAGACTTTCAATCGGCGTTCTCTTCCCCTGGTCTCCGCCTGGTGGTACTTGCGCTTGATCTCGTCCATGTCGACCGAGGGCTCGGGGTATTTCATGTTGAGCTTTTCCATCGCATCGACGACGATTGAGGCGATGGCAAGGTTTCTGAACCACTTGCGGTCTGCCGGGATGACGAACCACGGCGCGTTGTCCGTACTGCACCGACTCAGCGCATCCTCGAAGGCCTCGGTGTATTGATCCCAGTACGGCCTCTCCGAGTAGTCGGCATCACTGATCTTCCAGTTTCTGGCCGGGTCCGAGATCCGCATTCCAAAGCGCTCGAGCTGCTCGTCCCGGTCGATATGGAGGTAGAACTTGAGCACGGTCGTGCCCCTGTCGTGAAGCAGGGCTTCGAAGTTGTTGATGTGATCGAAACGTCTGGACCAGATCGCCTCGGGCACCAAATTGTGAACCCGAACGACCAGCACGTCTTCGTAGTGTGAGCGGTTGAAAATACCGACCTGACCCCGGGCCGGGGCCGCATGGTGGCAGCGCCAGAGGAAGTCATGGGATGCTTCCAGCTTTGACGGCACCTTGAAGCTGGCCACCCTGCAGCCCTGGGGATTGAGAGGGCCAAAGACGTGGCGGATCGTGCCGTCCTTGCCGGCAGCGTCACGGCCCTGAAGCACGATCAGCAGCGAGTGCTTGTCCTCTGCGTACAACTGGTGTTGCAGTTCGCGCAAGCGGTTGATCAGGCCGTGGAACTCCCGTTCACCCTCTTTTCGCTTGAGACCCTCGGGCCTGTAGTCGGCATTCACCTTTTCCAGGTCGACGGTGCTGCCGGGTTGAACCCGGAATTCCTTGCCGTAGTTCATGCATCCTCCTTGATTCTGACTGATGAGATTCTACGCGAGATGGAAAGGGAGAGGGCAGCGTTACCATGGGGCATGACGCTCAAGGTAGACGATCGCTACGCCCGCCAGATTCTTTTCCCGAACCTCGGGGAGGCCGGCCAGGCTCGACTCGCCGCCTCTTCGATTGCTGTGGCCGGGTGCGGTGCGGTGGGCGGCCACGCGGCAATGTTGTGCGTGCGGGCCGGGATCGGCCGCGTTCGGCTCGTGGATCACGACCGCGTGGAGTGGAGCAACCTCCATCGCCAGATCCTCTACATCGAGGCCGACGCCCAAGCGGGCGCCTTGAAAGCCGAAACGGCGGCCCACAGGCTCGCCGAGGTCAACACCGAGACGGAGTTGGAACCCGTCGTCGCCGAGATAACACCCTCAACCGTCGATGATCTCCTCGACGGCGTCGACCTCGTGCTCGATGGCCTGGACACCATGGCCGCACGCTACCTTGTCAATGACGCCTGCCGGCGGTCCGGACTCCCATGGATCTACGCCGGGGTCGACGGCGCCACGGTTTCGGTGGCCGCCTTCGGGCCGGCCGGCCCCTGTCTGCGCTGCCTGTGGCCGGAACAACTAGATACCGGCGATTCTGAGCTGACCCGCCCGGCGGTCATCAACACCGCCCCCGCCGCAGCCGCGGCCTGGCAGGTGACGGAGGCTCTGCGTCTGCTGACCGGCAACGCACCGCGCCCCCAATTGTTGCGAGGCGATCTATGGGAAGGGACCATGGGCCGCATCGAGCTCACACAAGATCCTGAGTGCACCGGCTGCGGGGTGGGTTGACAGTTGCATGGTGGTACGGTGGGCCTTGGCCCACCATCTGGGTCAAATGCCGTCTGTGGTGGGCCAAGGCCCACCCTACTCATGATTTTCTCTTCGCGTCTTTGCGCCTGTGCGGATTACCCTCCCGCCGATGCATTGACGAGCCACACCGTGTCGTCGGGTCCGAGCGGGGTTCGTTTGCCTTTGAGTCGGGTGATTGCGCGTCCGTTGACCACGATGGCCGCGGCACGCACGGTGTCTTCGAATGGTCTGCCCCACCTCTCACGCCCGATGGTCAGAAGCTCACCAACGGTCGCCGCGTCGATCTCGATCTCGGCCCCGATCTTCTGGGCCAGGTCGTAGGTTGGAATCAGAATCGCCATCGGTTCACCTCTTTGGTTTCGTGTTTCTCTCAGTGCCGGATTTGAAGCCGTTTCAGAGTCTTCTCAGTGGGTATGCCGCCTGAGTCCCAGCCTCGCAGGCGATAATATTTTGGCAGCATCTCATCCAGAGGCACTCCCCGCTCGGCTTCTTTGAAGGTGGACTCGTTGAGCAACCGTGCGGGCAGAGTGTCGTCTGCGGCGGTGAAACCCTCCCGAACGTTGTACTGGCGCTCCATGTTGAAGACCCGCTCACCGACCTCAATAAAGTCGCCCAAGGTCACCGTGCGGCCGAAGATGTATGACAGAAACTTCTCGAACCACAATATTTTGAGAGGCGCTTTCATCTTGAGCGCCATGCTCAAAATTGGACCGGAATTGAGCACGGCCTGAGCAATGACTCGCGCAACCAGGCCCTGCGGGTTGAGGCGATAGATGAAGGCCGGAATCACCCCGTAGGTAGCAAAGACACAGAAGACCGACGAGGATATGGCCGCCACCAGGTTCTGTTGCATGACCACCAGTTGCGGCTTGGCGCGGACGGATAATGGGTCGATATTCAGGGGCCCGGTGGCTTCAAAAAACATCGTGGAACCCTGGACATGGCAGCCGCCCCGGTTTGTGGTGGCATACTCCAAGCCCTGCCCATAACATCCGCGCGGATCGTACGACGGCAGTTCGAGGCCCTTGACGTGGATGGCGTACTCCGTGCCTCCGTATTTCTCGGACATACGCTTGACGCCTTCGGCGAGATCGTCTCCGAGGCCACGTCTGTAGGCAATGTCCCGCACGAGGTCACAGATTCCCTCGTGGCGATCGAAGGAGAGGTCGCTGGACAACAATCCCCGTTGGGTCAGCTC
>DAOWGJ010000240.1 GCA_030637505.1 Holophagae bacterium | reverse complement strand
CCTGCGGTGGATCTCGTCGAGGTCCTGCGGCATGGAGTCGATCTCCGTGCGGATCATGGCCGAGGCCTCGTCCATCAAATCGATCGCTTTGTCCGGCAGGAAACGGTCAGTGATGTAGCGATTCGAGAGCACCGCCGCCGCCACCAGGGCGTTGTCCTGAATGCGAACGCCATGGTGGACCTCGTAGCGCTCCTTGAGGCCGCGCAGAATCGAGATCGTATCCTCGACCGTCGGCGGCTCGACCAGAACCGGCTGAAAACGGCGCTCCAGGGCCGCGTCCTTCTCGACGTGCTTGCGGTACTCGTCCAGGGTCGTCGCGCCGATGCAATGCAACTCGCCCCGGGCCAGCATGGGTTTGAGCAGATTGCCCGCGTCGGTCGAACCCTCGGTCTTGCCGGCCCCGACGATGGTATGCATTTCGTCAATGAACAAGAGGACCCGGCCGTCGGAGTTCTTGACCTCATTGAGGACGGCCTTGAGTCGTTCCTCGAATTCACCACGATATTTGGCGCCTGCCAGCAGGGCGCCCATGTCCAGTGAGAAGACCGCCCGATCCTTGAGCCACTCGGGTACGTCCCCGCGCACGATGCGCTGGGCCAGGCCTTCGACGATCGCGGTCTTCCCGACCCCGGGCTCCCCGATCAGGACCGGGTTGTTCTTGGTCTTTCGGGACAGAATCTGGACAGTCCGGCGGATTTCGGCATCACGTCCTATCACCGGATCCAGCTTGTTGGCCCGAGCCTGGGCCACCAGATCGATGCCGTACTTGTCCAGTGCCTCGTACGAAGCTTCGGGGTCGTCGGAGGTCACTCTCTGATTGCCTCTCACGGCGGTCAATGCTTTGAGGAGGCGATCCCGTGTCAGGCCGAACTGGGCCATCAATCGCCCAGTGGCACTGGCGTTCCCGGTGTCCACGAGAGCCAGGGCCAGGTGCTCGACCGAGATGTACTCGTCCATCATTTTTTTGGCCTCGTCGCCCGCCTGCACCAGCAGTTGTTGAAGGGCCTGAGTGATCATGATCTTGCCGGCCTCGGAGCCCGGCCCCGAAACGCTGGGTCGGTTCTTGAGGTCGGTTTCCAGCGAGGTTCGAATTCCTGCGGGGTCGATGCCCGATCGTTCGAACAGACGCGGCAACAGGCCGCTCTCTTGCTCCAGAAGAGCCAAGCCCAGATGATCGACATCAACCTCTTGGTGTCCAAACCGTACGGCCAAGACTTGAGCCGCTTGCATTGCTTCGCGGCTTTTCTGAGTCAGTTTGTCAAAAGTCATGCTGTCCTCCTTGTTGAGGGGATTCTTCCACCGACAACAATTTAACATCTGATGGATAACTTGTCAAGTTTAATAGTGTTAGAATATGCACTCTTTTGAGTCTAGATCACTCAAGTTTTGCCGGCCGAAGGATGGAGGATACAAAAAAGGAATCCCTCACCTCATTTGCGATTGTTCGGGCACCTGGCAATCAATCTAAAAGCCTGGTGTACAATGACTGGGATCGGAAAGAAACTAACCCTTGGAGGGAAATAATGAAAAAGATGCTTGGACTGATTTTTGTATTGGCGCTGGTGACCTCGTGTTCTTCAGTATCAAACTCACATGTGGATTATGCTCGCGATTTTGATTTCTCCGCGGTCAAAACGTTCCAATACTTTGACACCGCCGAAAGCAACGCGAAAAACGGCCTGATGGCCGATCGAATCACAAATCTGATCAAGAAAGAGATGCGCGAAGGCGGTCTGACCGAGGTCAACGAGAATCCTGATATCGGCATCACCTACCACGTCACGACCGAGGAGAACACCTCGTACAACACCACCACCATGGGCTACGGCGGCTACGGCGGATGGGGCCCGGGATGGGGTGGCTACGGTTACGGCGGCTACGGCGGCTACGGCGGCATGGGCATGGGAAGCTCAACCACTTACGCCACGACCTACACCGAAGGAACGCTGATCATCGACGCCTACGACACCGAGAACAAAAAACTGGTCTGGCGCGGAACCGGCACGGTCACGGTCAAGGACAATCCTGACAAACAGATCCAACAGATCGAGAAGATCCTCGAAAAAATCGGGGCCGAGTGGGATGAGATCCTTGAGGGTCAGAAGAAATAGTTGACTTCCGTTTTCAATATCAAACGGCGGGCACTGCCCGCCGTTTTTTTGGTTTTGGAGGTAGGGTGGGTCTTGGCCCACCAATTTAAGCGGCCGGATTGCACGATGGTGGGCCAAGGCCCACCCTACTGAGAGCTGAGAGCTGACAGCTATTTAGACGCCCGATCAATAAAGACCTGCTGGGCGCCCCTGGCGACCTTGCCCTTGGCAGGTCGGCGCCGAGTGTAGGTGCCATCGCACCCCATGTCCCACGCCGAGTAATTGTCGGCCGCGTAGATCGCGAGGATTTCGTCCAGTTCCTTCTTGAGTTTCGGATCCTCGATTGGCGCACTGGTTTCCATCCGGCTGTCCAGATTCCTTTTCATCCAGTCCGCCGAGCCGATGAAGAACTCCGGGGCGCCGTCGTTCTCGAATCGGTAGATCCTCGCATGCTCGAGGAAACGCCCGATCGTTGAGAAAACACGAATGTTCTCCGACAACCCCGCCACGCCCGGGCGCAGACTGCACAGTCCCCGCACGTTGAGCTCAATCGGAACGCCGGCTTCCGATGCCTGATACAGCTCCCGAATGATCATCGGATCCTGCAACTGGTTCATCTTGGCCCGGATGCCCGAGACCTTTCCTGCGGCAGCATGCTCTGCCTCCCGCCGAATCAGGGCGTGGAATCTCTCCCGCATGGAATACGGCGCCACCAGCAGCTTGTGGGTGCCCTGGATCGGCGTCGCCGACGTCAGTTCGTTGAAAACCGCCGCCACATCGGCGGCCAATTCGGGGTCACAGCTGAGCAGACCGACATCGGTGTAGTGTCGTGCGGTCCCGGCGTGGTAATTGCCGGTACCAACGTGCACGTACCGGCGGACCTTGCCGGCTTCTTCCCGAACGACCAGCGCCGCCTTGACGTGAGTCTTGAGCTTTTCGACGCCGTAGGCGACATGCACACCCTCGTTTTCCAGATAACGACCCCAGGCAATATTGGGCGCCTCATCGAAGCGTGCGGTGATCTCAACCAGCACAGCCACTTCTTTGCCCCGCCGGGCGGCCTCCGCCAAAGCCAATACAATCGGCGAGTCCGACGACGTCCGGTAAATCGTCAACTTGATTGCCAGGACCTGGTCGTCCATTGCGGCCGACTCCAGAAAACGAAGCACCGAAGTCTCGAAAGCCTGGTAGGGATGATGCAGCAGGATGTCGCCTCGGCGGATTTCACGAAAAATCGCCGCAGTGTCCGAAGCCGGGAGGCCGGTAAGCCGCGGGTGGGGCACAACGGGAAGCTCAGGATCATAAAGGTCCGGGTGGCCGGGCGGGCGGAACGCACCCAGATCGGCAGGGACCGGCAGATCGTCGATGACATAGACATCATCGGCACCAACCCGAAGTTGTTCGGCAAGCCATCCCCGGAGGCTTTCCGGCATGTTGGAAGCCACCTCAAGTCGCACCTCGCCGGCAAACTTCCGGGCCTTCAGCTCGTCGGTCACCTGAGCGATGATGCTGCCGGGAGTCGGCAACCCGTCGTTCTCTTCAAAGGTGCCGTCTTGACCCGACTCACCCTCCGCCCCCCGAGTCACCCGAAAAAGGGAGACCCTGACCGACGATGCATCGGGGAAGAACCCATCGAGATTGGCCGCCACGACCTGCTCGAGCGGCACATAGCCGGCGCCGTCAGGCAGCCCGACCCAGCGGTCGCGATTGGACGGAATCTTGAGCGAGACGAAACGTTCTTTCTTCCTGGCCTTCAGCGTAATCGCAAGGTTGAGACCGAGACCGGCGATGAACGGGAAGGGGTGCTCGGCGTCAACCGCCAAGGGCGTGAGGATCGGCATGACGGAGTCTTCGAAATACTGCCGCATCGCGCGCTTTTGGTCATCATTCAATTGAGTCCAGTCGAGGATCGGGATGCCGGCTTGGGCCAGTCCAGGCCTCACTTCTTCTCCGATGACCCGGGCCAGGATCTCCTTTTGCTCGAGAATCTCACGACGACATCCGTCGAATTCCTCCTGTGGCGTCAGACCGTCGATTGAGAGTTTCTCGACGCCCTTTTTGATCTGCCGCTTGAGTCCCGACATTCTTTTCATGAAGAACTCGTCGTGCAGCATGCCGACGATACCGATGAACTTGACCCGCTCCAGCAGCGGCACCTCGGCATCTTCCGCCAATTCCAACACCCGCCTGGCGAATTGAAGCCAATTGAGTTCCCTGTTAACGAAGGCCTCGCAGCTCTTCGATGTTATCTTCTTGTCCGCCATTGAGTGACTCCTGTTGTCAAACGGTCGAACGATCATCATACCGCGGATGGGGACGCCGGATCTTGAACCCCGGCCTCCGAGAGTTCCCGAACGGCACTCTCGCTTCAGGTTTTCTATGGGGACGAAGGGAGGCTCAGGCGGAAATCGGCCCGTCCCCAAAGAAAACCTGTGCGGTGGCCTACACCGCTTGCCGAGATTCGATTATCAAAGCTCTCGCCGAGGGAGCCCCCTTAGACTTTGTCCATCAGCATCTTTGTGAGCGAGGGTGATCGCAGGACAAAGTCAAAGACGGCACACCCGTTTGAGCGTTTCAACCGCTTCGGTCTGTGGGTGACCAAGTGCTATTCTGGCCGGAATGACGTCAATCACTGTTGATTCGGTCGACCACGCCGTTCGTGCCATCCTCAGGGATCTTCTGGCGAAGATCGAAGTCTCTGCGGAGCGAGTGCTGAAGGGCACCGACCCCGATGACATTCACGACCTCAGGGTCGCGACACGCAGGACCCGGACGATCCTGGGTCAGGTACGTGGCGTCTTTCCCAAGGCCACGATCAGACCGTTCCGACAAGGGTTCAGAAGGATCGGCGACATCACCGGCCCTTGCCGAGACCTCGATGTCTGGCTGGAGGCGATCGACGAGGATCGAGGAACCTCAGACTCCGACGACACAATCTCCCTCGATCCCCTGGAGGATCTGATCCGCCGTTACCGAGACACCGCCAGAATACAGGTCGCCACCGACCTCCAGGCGCCCTGGTTCCCAGCCCTGCTGAGTCAACGGGGAACTTTCCTCGAGACACCCCCAGAAACTCGCTCGGAAAAGGCATCAAGGGCGATCACCCCGGTCGCAGCAGCCCGAATCCTCAAGGCGCACCAGCGACTGCTCAAACACGGGAACGCTCTGCCCGAGAAGCCCTTGGCCGCACAATTCCACCGCCTGCGCATCGACGGCAAGAAACTCAGGTATCTCCTGGAGTTCTTCGGAGAACTCTTCGATTCCGACCGGAGCCACCAGCTGATCGAAGACCTCAAACGCCTGCAGGATGTCCTCGGAGGCATCAACGACCGGGCGATTCAACTCAAGGCCCTCGAAGCCCTGGAAGAGAACCTGGAGCCGGCCGTGGTCCTCGCCGTCGACCGGCATCGTCTTTTTCTCCAGCACAGGCTAGAGGGATTCCACTCCACCTTTGCCGACGAGTTCAGGGCCTTTGCCGAGCCGGAGGTCACCCGGTCTTTTTACAACCTGTTTGGGTCTTGAAATCAGGCCCATAACAGAAACAAATAAGGGCCCGCCAGAGGCGGGCCCTTGCAGAGGTGTTCACCCCGTTGAAACCGGATTCAGGTTCACTCTCCTGCGCCCCAGTTTTCCATGCTGGGGTCGTAGGGGAGGTCATAATCAAGGAACTCTTTTGCATCAAATGGCAAGTCTTCCGGGTTGATACGGAATTCACCGGCTTTTATCACTGCCGGACGTGGATTTTCCAGACCTGTGAGTGGCATTCCTCTTGGATGTTTTGTATTTGGGTATTTTCGGATCCACAATTCGTGACGAGCTCTCATGATGTCAAACATGGTTTTCGTCGTGAACCCGGGCAGCATTTTACCCATGACTTCACGAGGATCGTTGTAAAGGTCATAGAAAGAAGCACCACTGAGACCCGGCAATTCGCCTACCCAATGACGT
>DAOWGJ010000410.1 GCA_030637505.1 Holophagae bacterium | reverse complement strand
GCCGGGAAGAGAGTGCTGATTGGCCTTCACCCCGAACCCGGCATCTACGAAATCCACCCTCCGCCGGAAATCGACATCAAACCGGGGTCACGATGGCTGCTGATGTGTCCTCTGTGCAACGCCGATCTGCGCAGCGATCTGTCGGAAGATCTGGCCCACCTGGACATGAATTGCGGAGGCGACCTCCACCGGGTCTATTTCTCTCGAGTTGCAGGTGAACAGGCGACCTTCGTCGTCTCGGCGGAAGGGTTGTTGCACGACCACGGAATTCACACCGACCAGTATGTCGAGGACCTACTGCATCAGAGCTTCAAGTAGCGCGGCCGGTCTGTCTCCGCCCGGTCAAAAAGTTTTGGAAAATCCGTTCATGGCGGCCATCTTGCGTGCCACCCGGAGAGCCATCTCCAAACTCTGCTCATAGTTCAGCCGGGGATCGACCAGGCTTTGGTAGGACCGGCGGAGATCACCCTCGGACAGTCCCCTCGCCCCACCAATACACTCGGTGACGTTATCCCCGGAGAGTTCGAAGTGAACCCCGCCGAGGTAGGAACCACAATCCTGGTGAATATCGAAGCTCTGCTCCAACTCCGACAGGATGTTGTCGAACCTGCGGGTCTTCAGGCCCTCGGCCGTCGTTTCGGTATTCCCGTGCATGGGATCGCAACACCAGAGCACCTGGTGATCGGCTGAGCGGACGCAATCCACCAGTCCGGGAAGAATCTTCCCCACCCCTTGATGACCAAGGCGGTGGATCAGGGTCAACCGCCCAGGTTCCTTTTCGGGATCCAGAATCCTCAAGAGATCCCGCAGCCAATCCGAGGTCATCTCGGGGCCGACCTTGATACCGATCGGATTGGCGATACCACGAAAATACTCGACGTGCGCTCCGCCGGGATCAGAGGTCCGAACGCCGATCCACGGCAAGTGGGTCGCCAGATTGAACCACCCTTCCTTGTGGGGGACCTTCCGGGTCTGGGCCTGCTCGTAGCCCAGATGGAGACCCTCGTGAGAGGTGAAGAAATCCACCCTGGAGATCTGCCCCGCCTGGACGCCCGCCAGGGTCTCCATAAACCGGAGGGAATCGGAGATGGTCTCGACAATGTTCTGGTATTCCTTGGCCCGGGGAGAATGAGCGACGAAACCCAGGTCCCAGTATTCGGGATGATGAAGGTCGGCAAAACCACCTTCAACCAGGGCTCTGATGAAGTTGAGCGTCAGGGCCGAGTGTTGATATCCGGAGATCAGTCTTTCGGGGTCGGGTGTTCGCCTCTCCAGCGTGAACTCAGGCGCGTTGACCAGATCACCACGATACGTCGGCAGGGTTACGCCATCCCTGGTTTCGGTGTCAGACGACCTCGGCTTGGCGTACTGGCCGGCAAACCGACCGACGCGGATGATCTGGCGTTTGATCCCAAAGGTCAAGACCAGGGACATCTGAAGGAGGATCTTCAGCTTGTTGGTGATAACGTCCGACCGGCATTGACCGAAGCTCTCGGCGCATGCACCTCCCTGCAACAGGAAACGCCGCCCGGCCGCCGCCTCGCCCAGCTGCTGCTTCAGCCGTTCAACTTCCCACGAGGTCACCAACGGGGGAAAGGCCGCCAAACGACCCAATGTCATCTCGAGAGTCTTCGGATCATCATAGGTCGGCTGCTGCGCAGTCGGCATCTGCTTCCACGAGTCGGGGGTCCACGTCTTCATAGGACAGGGAGTCTAGCGGAAATGGGAGACACAAGAAACTCGAAACTGGAAACTGGAAGCTCTTGACCCGGTCGAACGGCCGAGGCACGCTTGCAACGTGTTCATCAAGATCTGCGGCATCTGCAATCCCCAAGACGCCAAGGCGGCAGTCCAAGCCGAGGCGGACCTTCTTGGGTTCATCTTTGTCGAGGGCACGCCGCGGGCCCTGGACATCCGAGGAGCCCAGTGGATACGGGACCTCCGAGGCGCCGCAACCGTCGGTGTCTTCCGGGATTCCACCCTGGAACGGATTCTCGAGATCCAGGACTCCCTGAAACTCGACTGGGTTCAGTTGCACGGGTCGGAGCCCGACGCCTGGCTGGACGCTCTGGGCCCACAAGTTATCCGGCGGGTCCCGGTCCCGAACACCGGTGTTGACCGATCTCGGGTTGAGGCCCTCCTCCGCCGCGGAGTTCTGCCCCTGATCGATCCCGGCGCGGGTGACGGCGCCACCTGCGACTGGCAGGCACTGGCGCAAAGACTCGACGGGCTGGGCTTTGGCCTGGCGGGAGGGTTGACACCGGAGACCGTCGCCGACGCGATACGCATCGCACGGCCTACGATGATCGACGTCTCCTCGGGAGTTGAACGAACCCCCGGCCTCAAGGACCACTCCAAGATCCGGGCTTTCGTTCAAGCAGCCACTGCCGCAGCCGCCACCATCGGGTCATCAACCCCATCAAAGGACTTTAGATAAACGGCCCACTTGGGCAGTTCTTCCTTCGAAGTTGAGCGTTGAACGTTGAGCGTTGGACGTTCCCGGCTATCCTCCCCTCATGCGTGCCGGCCTGGTCATCTCCTCGGACAAATTCACCGGTGCGGCGGCGGTGGCCGAACACTGGTGCCGGGCCCTGAACACCGCGGACTGCGAGGCCCGGCTGCTTTTCGTCGCCGGGGCCAATCTCGAACGGAGGCTCTCAGGTTTGTCTTGGGCCCTGCCAGGCCTGGCGAAGGAACGCAGCGTCGCCGACGTGCGAACCAACATCCGTGCCCTTCGAAAAATGGCTGAGACCTCCGACGTTGTCATCACGTTCTTGCCCCACGATCACCTCGAAGCGGTCATCGCAGGAGTGCACCGGCGGAGTCCTCTCATTCGAGCCTTCCGAAACCCTCGACACCTCCGTCTGGACCCCTTCCACCTCTGGTTGGCTCGGCGATGCTCCGGAGCTCTGTCGCCATTTGAAAACCTGGCCGCGCGGACCAAACGGCTGATCGGAGGGCGCCCCGTGGCATCGATCCCCGTACCGGTCGAGGATCGCTTTCGGCCCGGCCCAGACACCAGGGAGGCCAGGGGCCGGCTGGGGATGGACCCAGAAATGCCGGTCATAGGAATGGTTGGAAAACTGGCACAGGGGCGAGGTTTCGAAACTCTCTTGCACGCCGCAGCCAGGATTAAAAGCCAATGCCGAATCGTGGTGGTCGGCCACGGGGAACTCCAACCTTCCCTGGAGCAACTGGCCCGCAGCCTCGGAATCGCGGATCAAATCACCTGGACGGGCAAACGCGAGGACGACCTCCCACTTCTTCTCTGCGCCATGGATGCCGTCGTGTTCTCGGCACCCGGCTCCGACTGGGGCCATAGGGTGATCTCAGAGGCTCAAGCCTGCGGACGTCCGGTGATCGCTGCGCCCATTGCCGGCGTCGAAGATCTGGTAGAACACCAATGCACCGGCCTGATCGCAGCGGACTCTCAGGGTATCGCGGACGCCTTCGACCGATCGATTGACGACCCCGACCTCGCCCGACGACTCAAACAGAATGCATCCGACGCCTCCGCTGACCGGCGGTTTGCCCGAATCGGCCGGAGACTCGCAGCGTTCCTGGAAGAATTTTCCCCGTTTGGTCGTTCCCCCTATGGAGGTGCGCGGTGACGAGGTACTCAATTCGGAGCAATATCCTGCTGGGAACATGCCTGCTGCTGTCTGCCTCTTTCCCCGCGGCGGAG
>DAOWGJ010000405.1 GCA_030637505.1 Holophagae bacterium | reverse complement strand
GATGACGCTACCCGCGAGAACAATAATCACAGCTGCCACCAGGACCTGCATCCAACGATTTTCTTTCATTTCGAACCTCCCAGATCAAGCCCGTGTTCGAGCTACTCCCAGAGATAGCAAGGGCCATGCCAAGACCCTCGACCCAGCTGTAGGTTGGCCTTGGCCCACCAACCGCACTCCTCTGGCCGAAAATGGTGGGCCAAGGCCCACCCTACGGCTCCTGCCTCCCAGCGTCCCAGCATCTTAGTTCCCCATATCGGGACCCTCTGTCCCTATATCAGGATCATTCGGGGCCAGGCCAAACTTTTCAAGACGGTAGAGGAAGGCCTTGTATCCCAGTCCCAACAGACGAGCGGCGGCGGCACGGTTATGGTCACAGCGCTTGAGGGCTTGCCGCAGAAGATCACCCTCCATCATTTCCCAGTTCAGACCCTCCGAGGGCAATTCGAAGGGCGCTTTGGCGCCGGGGGCCGATCGTGTCATCTCGGGAGGCAGATCGGCAACCTGTACGGCGCCGTCCTCTGACAGGAGGACCAGGCGCTCAACCGCGTTGGCCAGCTCGCGAACGTTGCCCGGCCAGTGGTACTCCATGAAGCGACGCAGTATCTCGACCGGCAGGGATCCGATCTCGACGCCGTGGACTGTCGCCGACCTCTCTAGAAGAGCTTCGGCCAACAACGGAACGTCCTCCCTGCGCGAACGCAACGGCGGAATCTCCAGGCCGACGACGTTGAGCCTGTAATAAAGGTCTTCCCGAAAATGCCCCTCGGTAACCATTTGCGGCAAGTCTCTGTTGGATGCCGCCACGACCCGGACGTCACTGCTGATCTCACCGGTGCCGCCGAGGCGCGTGAAGCGCCGCTCTTGGAGAACCCGGAGGAGAGAAGATTGAAGCGGCAACGGCATCGAAGCGATCTCGTCCAGGAACAACGTGCCGCCCTCTGCCTCTTCGAAACGGCCCTCGCGCCGGCGATGTGCACCGGTGAAGGCGCCCCGTTCGTGGCCGAAAAGTTCACTTTCGATCAGCGTCTCCGGGATTGCGGCACAGTTGACGGCGACGAAGGGACCGGCGGCACGGTTGCTGTTTCGGTGAAGAGAGCGAGCCACCAACTCCTTGCCGGTACCGCTCTCCCCGGCAATCAAGACCGTCGCCTCGGTCGCCGCCACCTTCTGCATCGTGCGGTAGAGGAGCTGCATCGAGGGCGCCTTGCCGATCAATTCCCCGTAGCCCTCAGCTTGTGAAGCCTGGCTTCTGAGGCGACGGTTCTCCACCTCGAGGCTGCGTGTTTTCAGCACTCGCTGGACAGCGAGCCTCAGGGCTTCGCGTTCGAAGGGTTTTGCCAGATAGTCGGCGGCGCCCAATCGAACGGCCTCGACCGCGTGGGCGATCGAACCGTAGGCCGTCATGACAATCACTGAACAATCCAGGCCTCGTTCCTCGACCTCCTTGAGCAGCTCGCCGCCGTCCCGCACCGGCATTCGCCAATCACAGAGCACGAGATTGGGAACCGTTGTCTCCATCAGGCCCAGGGCCTCGTCAACTGAAGCCGCCTCGGCCACCATATGGCCGTCCCGTTTCAATATGTCGGCCACAAGTCGGCGTTGGGCCTGCTCGTCTTCGACTACCAGGATTGCTGCCTTGGTCATCAGACCTCCGCCATCGGAATATCGATCGTCACCAGAGTACCTCCGCCTTCAGCGTCACCGAGGGCCAAGGTCCCACCGTGCATCTCCTCGATCAGCTGGCGGGCCAGGAAAAGCCCCATGCCTGCCCCACCGGACCGCGTCGTCTGATGGGGTTCGTACAGTCGTTGCCGAACGGCATCCGGCAGACCCGGGCCCCGATCCCGAATTTCGATTCGAGCCCGGTCCCCGTCGCTCGAAAGGACGACGTCGACGGCACCTCCCTTGTCGCTGGCCTGGACCGCATTCTCCAACAAATTCCCCAGTGCGGCCCGGAGGCCGGTCGGCACGACCTCGACGGGCAGGGGCCCCTCCGGGGCCTCCAGCCGAATGTCAACGCCCTCCCGCCCGGCCTCGAGCAGAGACTCTTGAACCAGCTCCACCAGGTCGCATCTCACGGCCGAGGCTGCATCCCCGGCGCCCAGGGCCAGGAACGAGCGGATCCACCGGTCGATCCTGCGGATCTCGGTTCGGGCGGTCGTCACCCTGGAATCCTCGCCCTCTCCAGCGAGCTCTTCCACGGCCAACCCAAGCGTATGGAGAGGGTTACGAACCGTGTGAGCCAAACCCCTGGAGAGATCTCCCAGTTGCGCCAGATGCTCTCTGCGCCTCCACTGTTCACGTTCCGTCTCCAGTTGCCCCAGGCGAACAGACATACGGTCGAAGGCAGCCTCCAACTCGCCGACCTCCCCGGAGGTTGTCACCGGGACCCGGAGGCCGACCTCCCCGCTGCCCAGTTCCTCGGCCCGTCGGACGAGATCCTGCAGGGGCTTGGCCAGTCGACGAGAGACGACGGCCGACGCGGCAAGACCGACGACCAGCAGCAATGCCGAAGCCATCAGACCATTTCGCAGGGTCGTATGAAAGATATCCATCGTCGGCGACGTCGGAATTTCGATCTCCGTCACATCGCTGTCACCTTCAAAGATCATCATCATTTGAGGCCGCTCGTCATTGACCTCGAGGTGAATTACCTTTGTCACGAACCCCAAATCCACGGGAAGGACCCCCGTGGATTCCAGAAAGACCTCAGTTTGTCCTTCCGCCATAACGTCAGCCCGCATGACGACCCTGATCTCTTCCGCGCTGAGCGGTTCTTCCCCGCCCCCATGAGCGCTATTCCACTGAATGACCTTTCGGAAACTCCCGATCGGCGGCGGTTCCTCGTCCCCGACCACCTTGATCAGCACGTCGTGCGTCACGAAGGCGCCGTCCGGGCACTCCTCGCCGTCGCCGGCCACTGGCTCCGGGATCAGACCCAGCCGTTCGATGACCTCCAGTTGGCGTGTCAGGAGATCCCGGCCGATCGACGTGGCCACCGTGCCCAGGGACCGTTCCACAGCCTGCATCTGACGGTAATGCAACCACACCTGGACACCGACGACCGCCAGCACCAGGAGTGAGAGCATCAAGAATATTCGTGTTTGAATCCGCATACAACCTCGCCGGCCCTGTACGGGCACCGATCGTCTTTTGCAACACCCATGCCAAAAAAGGCAATATCACCCTGTGGCCAGAGTCCCGCCCAAGCACTATATTTAACCTATGCTAAACGATTCTCAACGGCGATCTGCACCAAACCCCTGGGCCCTGGTTTGCCAACACAGGTCGCTTCGCTCCCCCCCGCCTTTGGCGTGGCAGCCCTTTGGGCTGGTGTCGGTTCCTACTTTCAAAAAGCCTCACCTCGGAGCCGAAGGCGGAGAGACGCAAGCCGCGGAGCGGTGCCAGCGAACAACCTTCGGGTATGCCTGCGTTTTTTTCAAGCACCAGAGCCTCAAGGGTTTAGCACATCTCATCCGTCAGAATTGCTCAGCGTAGGTTTTCTTGTCCGGGATTATCATGACGGGAGGCCCCCATGGTCGAGCAACCCGATGAATACGGTCCACTCACCTTCAAGAACCCCGGGTTCGGGCT
>DAOWGJ010000280.1 GCA_030637505.1 Holophagae bacterium | reverse complement strand
GCCTCCATCGGCGCCATGGCCTGTGCCATCGGATTGTTGAGGAAGGCCAAAACCAGGTAAAAAATCCCCCCCTGGAGCAGCAGGAAGCCGGTCAACACCAGGTAGGCCAGGGGCGAGGAGAAGTACGCGATCAGTTCACGCCTGAGGATTGCCAAGGTCTTGAACATCACACCTCCTCGGCCGGGCAGGCCTGTTCGTCGGTGGTCAACCGGACGAAAACCTCTTCGAGCGAAGCCTTGCCGGGGCTCATTTCCAACAGGGGCCAACCGCTGTCGACGGCCAGCCGGAAAATTGACTCTTGGGGCTCCCCCGCCCCATCGCATTCGAGACAAAAGCGCCCGTCACCGAGGGCCCTGACGCCGAGAATCCCCGGAAGGGCCTCGAGGGCATCGAGAGCACGGTCCTCGGGGGCATCCTTGAACACGACATCGAGGGTCGGCCGGCCGGCCATCCTCGAACGGAGCCCGTCCGGCGTTCCGTCGGCGACGATTCGTCCTTTATTAATGATCAACACCCGGTCGCAGACCGTTTCCACCTCGGGCAGGATGTGGGTCGACAAAAGGACCGTATGATCCCGTCCCAGTTCGATCAGGAGTTCCCGAATACGGATGATCTGGTTGGGATCCAGACCGACGGTCGGCTCGTCGAGGATCAGGACCGGAGGCTGGTGGATCAACGCGCCCGCAAGGCCCACCCGCTGGCGATAGCCCTTGGACAGCGTTCCGATCACCTGGCGACGCACCTCGCCGAGCAGGCATCGGTCGACGACGTCATCGACTCTCACGCGCTGGTACCGGTGCGGCACCTCTTCGATGTCGGAGCGGAAACGCAGGAATTCGTCAACCCGCATTTCAGGATAGAGCGGCGCGTTTTCCGGCAAGTAGCCGATGTTCCGGCGCAGTCCGACCGGATCGTCGTCCGCGTTAACCCCGGCAACCGTTATCGTGCCGGCCGTCGGACGAAGGAAGGTCGTCAGCATGCGCATGGCGGTGGTTTTTCCCGCGCCGTTGGGGCCGAGGAAGCCCAGTACCTGGCCCTCGGGTACGAAGAAGGTGACGTCGTCGACAGCCGGCGTATCGACATAGACCTTCGACAGATTTTCAACTTCGATCATGGAATGAGCCTCCGATCAGACGGCCGGACGAAAATTCGTCAAAGTCGTTTTCGGTGGGAAATTCTAACCCAAACTCCCGATGCGCGCAGCGTATCGAAAAAAGGAACCTAAACCGTATTCCCGCTCGTACTGGTGATGATCAGCATCAGCGTCGTCGATCCCAGCGTAAACTCCATCTGGTGGTCCAGAACGGCGTTCTCGACACGAGCGCCCTCGACGAAGCACCCGTTGGTCGCGCCCTGGTCGACCAGGGTGACTTCATCCCCTCGGATTTCGATCATCGCGTGTCGGCGGGAAATCTCCGCGTCGCGGAGCTGAATGTCCGCTGCCGTGCCACGGCCCAGATAAACCCTGGGTTTGGTGATCTTAAAGACCGTGCCGGCCTGAGCGCCGGCGATCACCGCGAGGGAGAATCGAAGATCGGGCGACAGCGGGGCCAGCACCGGAAGCTCCGGCGATTCCGGCTCCAGGAAGGTCTTGTCGGTTTGATGATCGTCCGGGGACGGCGTGAACTCCTGCGACTGGCTCTTGCCGATGTATGTCGGGTCGCCGGTCTCGCTGGAGGGGTTGGTGATATCGAAGAGATGGGTGCACTTGGGGCACTTGACCTTACGGCGAGGAGCGTCTCCGAACCTCGCTTCGTCGTATCGATACTGTGCCGAGCACTGCGGACAGGTGATGATCAATCTGTGTGGCCTCCGACCTCCATTCTATTGTAGCGCAGTGATGCCGGTAAGATGGAATGATGCCGGGACACATTCACGATCTTGACAACGGCGTGAACGTCGACGAGGGGCTTGGTGATGGGCTGGTGGTCACCAGCCCATCGGTGGCCCTCCCCTGGAGACCGCGGGCAGGACAGTTTGTGGGTACGGCCATCACCTGGCACGATCAGTTGTTCGAGGTCCTGTCGGTTGAGCGCGGTGACGGTGGTGAACGGTGGCGACTTGCTCCGTGGCCCGAGGGAGAAGCCGCGAGGAATATCGACCGGCTGGACCCTGAGCGGATCGAGAGCCTGATTGGCGAGGCGGCCGTCCTCAAGAACAGTAGGGGTATTCGCTTTGTGCTGGTGCTCGTCTCGCCTCTGGCGGGCTTGATGCCGGGGTCGGTCCAGCAGCGTTGGGAGAGGGATCACAATGTCCCGGGGGCCCGGGCGACGATTCTCTCGGCCGTAGTGGAACTGTCCTTGGGTACGTGGTGGATCGTTCATCCTGGTCCGGTGTTGCTCAGGTTCTTCGGATTGATGTTGTTTGCGGAGGCCATGGTGCGCCTGTGGTTTGCTCTCAACCAAAGTGAACCGATGGGTTCCTTTCTCACTGCGCCTCTTTTGTGGGTCACACCTTCTGAAACGAGGGTGCCTGACGAAAAGGTCACCCGAATGGAGGTCATGCAGTGGGCCCGGGGCGAACCGGAAATGGCGTTGGCAATGTCCGATCCCCGAGAGGACTGGCAGATCGACGGGGTTATTCGTTTTCGTGGTTCCCTCTACCGTCTGATTGAAAAGGAGCTTGGTGGCGGCCGGGTCGTCTACCATTTCGAGGCGGTCCCGCCTGATACCCCTGTGACGCTCTCCTTGGCGCCACCGCCCCGTCTGGAGCGCCGGCGTGATCGCGGCCGCGGATTTCTGGCCGATTCGGGTCGTTTCATCCTGTTGTCTTTTGCGCCTCGTAGATTTCAGGAACAGCTGGCGCCGGATCTCAACCTGGCCGTTCGGACCCTGACCTGGATCAGTGCCGGAGTGGAACTCTTCGGTGGTACCGTCAACTTGATGGGTGCGGCTCCGAGGGACGCTTTTGTAGGGTTGGATCTGCTTTTCGTGATCGAGGGCGCCTTCCGGTTGATCAAAGCCGCAGTCACCGGGTTGCCGGTCGGCAGCGTGCTTGGCCTACCGTTTATCAATATCTATGAGCGCTGGGTGAGGTCTGACGGGAAATAGCCACAAAAAGGCACAAAGAGGAAAAAAAGGGGAGCCGGATGCACTGTTGCTCAGCCGGCGCCGCCGTCCAATCTCGAGAGCGCCCCTCTCGGACGGGGCGTGTGGGGTGCGCCCTCTCTTCATCGGGCAGAGCTCCCGATTGAGCCGTCGATGCGAAGAAGGGCGACACCGGGCACCCCACGGCCGTGCCCGCCGCCTATTTTCCCAGCCCCGGCCTTCGGGAGCGCATTGAGGCCATTGAGAACTCCAACGACTACCGATCGCCCCCGCTCGGTCATTGCCCTCAAGGGGTTTCAATTGAGATGTTGGGAGAGCCTCGCCCTTGAGGGAAATGACCTCGGCGGCCTACACCGTTGGCCGAGACTCTGTCGCCGAGGTGACCGCCGTGGGTTGCCAAGCTCGATTTTTCCTTGAGCGAAACATGAATCGGCGGACCTGCCGGGGAAAAATACGAAGCATGGCACGCCCCGTTTGAGGGAAATTAGCGCTCTCAAGATTGGGCGGTTGCATCGACCGTGTCAGCAAACACGAGCGCCCTCTCCGACGGGGGTGCCATGTCCGAAGTTCTTCATCAAGCAGG
>DAOWGJ010000003.1 GCA_030637505.1 Holophagae bacterium | reverse complement strand
CTTGCCCGCCTCCATCACCTTCTGGAAGGCCCAAGTATCGTCGTCGATCGCATCCAACAAACACTGCTTGACCTCTTGGCCTCGCACCGCGATGCTCTCCAGCTCATCCCGAATCCCTGAGAAAGCGGCCTTCGGGTGAGGCAGATTGGCCACCATCGCCGCCAAGGCGGCGCCGAGAGCCCCGGCCAAGGCCGCCACCGACCCCCCCCCAGGGGCGGTCGAGTCGCGGGAGGTCTCGTCGCCGAACTCCTGAAGGGTCATCGAGGCCAACGGCCGTTGGGGCGCCAGCATCTCTTCGATGATGTTCTTTTCGGGCTCGAAAGGCGCCAGCTCAGCCAACCCCAGCGAGCGAACGGCCGCGTGGATCAGATCGACAGCGGGAACGCCTGGAGATCGTTGCATCTTCTTGAGGTAGTGGACCCCGGCGTCGAGCAGGCTCTTTTTCTGAACCAACCCTACCAACTCCGATCCCGTGACCCGTATTCCGCGCTTTTCGCCACTGGAAACGCAGGCGTCGAAGGCCACGTGCATCGGCGTCACATCGAGATCAATCAGATTCATCGAAACCTGTGCGCAACCGTACTCCGGAATGTACCAGCCGACACCTCGAACGGCCTTGAGTGCGCCGGGTTTTTGGACCTTGGTACCGTCGGGGCCCGGAACCATCCGGCCCTTCTCCCGGACGTCGAAGGCGACCCGGTTGGCCCATCGCTTGTCGGTAACATTGAGATTGACGTTGTAGGCGACCAGAAACTTCCGAACGCCGGTGACCAAGACGCCGAAGCTCGGAACAAATTCGGCCGGACCAAAGTCGGGAACGAATTCTTCGGTCTTCAGCTTCTCTTCCAGGGCCTCGTATTCTCCCTGCCGAATGTCCGCCAGTGATTTCCGCTCCGGCCGGGTCGCTGCGAACTCGTAGAGATAGACAGGTACGCCCAGTTCCTCGCCCACCCTCCGGGCGAGGCGTCTCGAAAGCTCGACGCACTCTTCAACCGAAATGCCCGAGACCGGCACGAAGGGGCAGACATCGGTCGCGCCCTGGCGAGCGTGGGCGCCAGAGTGCTCCCGCATATCGATCAACTCAAACGAGGCCTTGACCAGCTGAAAAGCACCGTCCAGCACGGCCTCGGGCTCGCCGACGAAGGTGATGACGGTGCGATTGGTCTCGGCGCCTGGATCGACATCCAGCAACTGGACACCACCAACCCCGGCGGCCGCCTGGGCGACTGCGTCGTAGATCTCGGGCCGGCGGCCCTCGGAGATGTTGGGAATGCACTCGACGATCTTCATGTATCCTCCGGCCTTGAGTTCCTCAGTATTTGATCACCTACAGGACGACGCCGGCCGCCTCGAGGTCCGCCCGGACCATCATGCGCACCAGCTGCTCGAAGTGGACCTCAGGCGTCCACCCCAACTCGTCCCTCGCACGGCTGGGATCCGAGAGTAGGAGGTCTACCTCGGAGGGGCGGTAGTACTCGGGGTCCACTGTGACCCGAACCACTCCGGTGGCCTCGTCTTTCCCAACCTCGTTCTCAGCACTACCCTCCCACACCAACTCAACGCCGGCTTCGCGGAAGGCCAATTGGGCAAATTCTCGGACCGAGTGAGTCTCCCCGGTCCCAATCACATAATCATCCGGACTTTCACGCTGAACCATCAGCCACATCGCCCGCACAAAATCTCCGGCAAAACCCCAATCCCTGCGAGCCTCGAGGTTTCCGAGCGCCACGGAGTCTCTCCGACCGCCGAGAATCTCCGCAACCGCCCGTGTGATCTTGCGAGTTACGAAGTTCTCCCCTCGCCTGGGTGACTCGTGGTTGAAGAGAATGCCGTTGGCGGCGAAGAGCCCATAAGCCTCCCTGTAGTTGACCGTCGCCCAGAATGCGTACAACTTCGCGACAGCGTAGGGTGACCTGGGCTGAAAGGGCGTCGACTCCCGCTGGGGACATTCCGCGACCTTGCCGAAAAGCTCAGACGACGACGCCTGGTAGTACCGGGCGTCAGGGACAATTCGCCGGACCGCTTCAAGCAGGCGCATCGCCCCCAAACCACTGACATCACCGGTGTAGGTCGGCTGGCTGAAGGAGATACCAACGTGGCTTTGGGCCGCCAGGTTGTAAACCTCGTCAGGTCTGGTTTCCGCCAGGACTGCCGCAAGGCTTTCGGCATCACCGAGATCACCGTAATGCAGGTGAAAACGCTCTCGGGTTTCGGTATCGGACCTGAGATGGTCGATGCGCTGTCTGTTGAAGGTCGAGGACCGCCTGACGATTCCATGAACCTCGTAGCCCTTGTCCAGAAGAAGCTCCGCCAGATAGGAACCGTCCTGGCCGGTGATGCCGGTTATCAATGCTCGTTTCATGGCGCGGAGGATAGCAGAGAAGCTCTCAGCTTTCAGCGACCAGCTATCAGCTCAGGCACTCGTAAAGCCGGGGATATTGGATTCAGGTCACAGGTCTCAGGGGGCAACCTGCGGCCAGCGAAACGATCAGCCTCGGTCTGTCCGGTAGTTCGGAGCTTCCTTGGTGACGACAACGTCGTGGGCGTGACTCTCGGTACGGCCGGCGGAGGTGATGCGGACCAACTTGGCGTTCTTCTGCAACTCGGGGATCGAAGCACAACCCGCAAGGCCCATACCTGCCCTGAGACCCCCAACCAACTGTGTCAGCTGGCCCTCGAGCGGGCCCTTGAACGCCACCATGCCCTCGATGCCCTCGGGAACCAGTTTGGCGACATCCTCGCCTTCCTGAAAGTAGCGATCTCGGGATCCGTTGGCGTCCTTCATCGCGCCGATGGAGCCCATGCCCCGATAGGCCTTAAACGTTCGACCCTGGTAAAGAATCTGTTCCCCCGGACTCTCCTCGACTCCAGCGAACAGTGATCCGATCATCACGACGTCGGCGCCGACCGCGATTGCTTTGGAAATATCCCCCGAGAAGCGGACACCACCATCCGCAATCACCGGCACACCGTGCTCATGAGCCTCTCGGGCACATTCTGCGACCGCCGTGATCTGAGGCATTCCCGCACCGGTGACGATCCGCGTCGTGCAGATCGAACCCGGCCCGATGCCGACCTTGACAGCAGCCACGCCCATCGAGACAAGATCCCTGACCGCCTCGGCGGTGGCAATGTTGCCGACGATCAGCGGCATCTCGGGCCAACGGCTCCTGACCCTTTCGACTGCGTCCAACACGCCGCGAGAGTGGGCATGGGAGCTGTCCAAGCACAGCGCATCAACATTTCTCTCGATCAGCGCAGCGCACCGGTCCTCGAGGTCCCCAGAAACACCGATCGCCGCGGCAACCCGAAGCCGCCCGAGTTCATCTTTGCTCGCATTGGGGAACTCCTGAGTCTTCTTGATGTCCTTGACGGTGATCAGGCCCTTGAGATCGCCGTCGCCATCGACGACCAGGAGTTTCTCGATGCGGTGCTGGTGCAGAAGCGCCTTGGCCGCCTCCAGTGTCGTCCCTACCGGGGCGGTCACCAGGTTGTCCTTGGTCATGAAGTCCGAGATCGGCCGGTCATACTCGGTGCAAAAACGCAAATCTCGATTCGTCAAGATCCCCCGGAGATTCCCCCTCTTCCCGACGACCGGCAGGCCCGAGATCTGATAGTGGGCCATGACCTCGAGTGCATCTCTGACGGTTTGATCCGGAAAAATCGTCACGGGATCGACGATCATGCCCGATTCCGACCGTTTGACCTTGTCGATTTCCTCGACCTGGCGTTCTATCGACATATTCTTGTGGACTACCCCGATGCCGCCATGTTGGGCCATGCCGATCGCCATACCCGCCTCGGTCACCGTATCCATCGCCGCAGAAATGATCGGGATTTCCAGCCGAATACCGGATAGCGTCAATCGCGTGCTGATGTCGACCGCGTTGGGGTGCACCTCGGAACACGAAGGCACGAGGAGAACATCGTCAAAGGTCAGGCCCATCGGAATCTCGTAGTTCATGGCAACTCCCACTGCTGCCGGTGGCAACGACCGCAGATTTCCGGCATTCTAACCCACGCTCGGCTATCCTCGAAAGGTGATTCGTAAGGCCTGCCGGTGGATGTGTCTGGGCGCCGCCCTCGGTTTCATGACCACAGTGGGTGGATTGGGCCTGTTGTTTCTCACGACCCCCAATGTCGAGGCGCTGGTTCGGACCGATCCGCCCACGACAGCCCTCGTCCTACAAGCCGAGGCGTTGGGACAACGATTGACGTGGATCCCCGTTCCCTACGAGTCCATCTCAACTGATCTCAAGCTCGCCGTCGTGGTCGCGGAAGATTTCCGATTCTTCTTGCACAACGGTTTCGACCGTTACGAGATCCGGGCGGCAGTCAGGGATGCAGCGGGGGGCAGACGTCTCCGGGGCGCCTCGACAATCACCCAACAGCTGGCAAGAAACCTCTGGCTGTCTCACGACCGCACCGTCACACGAAAGCTGAAAGAGGCCATGCTGGCATGGAAGCTGGAACGCCGGCTTCCCAAGAGGCGGATCCTGGAGCTTTATCTCAACACCGCCGTATTCGGCCCGGAGACCGTTGGGGTTGAGGCTGCGGCGCAGCGGTATTTTTCAGTGCCTGCCTCAGAAATTACCAAGAACCAGGCAGCACAACTGGCGGCAGGCCTCCCCGCCCCCTCCCACTGGTACCCAGGTTCTGCCAGCCCGCGGGCCGCCCGTCATTTTCAGAGGATCCTCGATCGAATGGACCATGCGATGGAATTGCGGCGGCTCCTTTGAAAGGGACCCTGATGTCGGCAAATGGTCCTCGAACTCCTTCGGGCGTCCGAAGAAAAGTCCCTGGTAACGCCCGGCAGGGGTCTTTGAAACAAAATGAGCCCTCCACCCTTCTCTCCCTCGTCCCCTCTCTCCCTCTCTTTGATTTCTCAGCCTGCGTGTTGGCCCTCCTCCTCCTTCTCATGCCCCTCGGATGTTCCCATCGAAATCCTCCCGATCCCGAACGGTGTAGAACTCTCGAAGGGCTCTCCATGACCCCGCAGGACCTCCTGGCTTTCACCTTTGAATCGCCGAGGGAAAGAGGCCTGGAGGAGGTCTCCGTTCAGCATTTTCTGGCCAGCTATTTCTCGGTCTTCCGTCGGCACGATGAGCCGTTGGACATATCACGGTGGGCCTGGCACGCCTTCGATACCGGCGAGCTCCTGCTGGAGGACCTCCAACCTGCGACGCATTTGTGGTTCGACCTGATGGATGAGGAAGCGGCGTGGGAGCATGTCGGGAGCATCGACAAATTCGGAGTCACGTTGGTATCGACGCCTTTGCGCGCCATGCCGACAGACCGACCTCTCATTATCGACCCCACCCAACCAGGCCAGGGTTTCCAGTTCGACCATCTCCAAAACAGCCTGGTCAACGCCAACGAACCACTCTGGCTGTCCCACCATTCCAGGGGCGGCAAATGGGTCTTCGTGTTCACGTCCTACGCTTCGGGCTGGATCCTCGACCGGGATGCTGCAACCATACCCGATGGGCAAGCGCTCTCGTGGCCCCTGCTCCCGCAGGTCTCCTTCATCG
>DAOWGJ010000364.1 GCA_030637505.1 Holophagae bacterium | reverse complement strand
TGGAGTTGGCCGGCGAAAACGACCTTGAGGTCGAACTCGAAACACCAGAGACTGTTTTTGCCCGATTGGCACAGGACCAGGAAGTCATTGTGGAGCTGTCCCTGAGGGGCGCCGTGACCACCGGCCGGGTCAGTTCGCAGGCCAAAGCGGCCGGCGGTCCCGGCCGTCTCTTTCCCATCGTTATCAGCCTCGAGCCCCACCCGGATCTCGTTCCCGGGACAACGGTTGAAGTCTTGCTCGAAGTTGAAGAGAAAGAGTCCCTCAGCCTGGCCCTTGAGGCCATTCTCAATCCGGGTTCCAGTCGGCCGAGCGTCTTCCGGGTTGAGGATGGTCGTGCCGAACAGGTCTTCGTGGAACTGGGCCGGCTGGCCGGCAGCCATATCGCGGTTGTGGCCGATCTTGAAGTCGGTGACACCGTCGTCGTGGCAGGCCACACGGCCCTTGCCGATGGCGATCTTGTGGAGGTGCGGCGATGAGCGTTTTCGAGCAACTCTTGGAGCGACGGCGCCTGATTCTGACGGTAGCCGTCATGCTCTCGCTGACCGGCGTTCTTTCGTGGATGACGATGGTGCGTCAGGAAGACCCGCGGTTGCCGGAATTCTGGGGGCAGGTGGTGGTCTCGTTCCCAGGTGCGGGCGCCGAGCAGGTTGAGCGCCTGGTGCTCGAACCTATCGAGGACCACCTGGCCGAGGTCGCCGAGATCAACTGGGTGGAGTCGACCGCTTTCGCTGAAACGGCGGTGCTGTTCATGGAGCTTCGCCAGGACATCAAGGACACAACGAAGGCCTGGGATGAGGTTCGTGAGGCTCTGGACGAGGCGCGCAGGGAGTTTCCAGAGGGTGTCTCCGAACCGAGGCTCAACGACGAAGCAGCCGGTCAACAAGAATCGATTGTGCTCGCCTTGACCGGGTCGCCCGATACTCTGAAACTGCTCGATGCGGCCCGCAGGCTCAGGCGGGAGCTGCTCGCCGTGTCCCAGGTCTCCCTGGTCAACATCGCGGCCGATCCGGGCGAAGTGGTGGTCATCGAACTCGACACCGCCGCGGCCCGTCGATTGGGCATCAATCCTCCGGAATTGGCTGCACAATTGGGCGAGCGCAGTCGAATTCTCCCGGGGGGTTCTTTGCGCCTGGGGGAGAAAACCGTCAGGTTGCGGCCTCTGTCCGAGTTCGAGTCTGTGGAAGAGATTGAAAACACCCCGGTGGTCCTGCCGTCGGGGGTGACGGTGCCTTTGAAGGAAGTAGCCCGCGTACGCCAGGGCCCCGCCGAGCCGAGAGCCTCACTGATGCGTTTCAACTCGGAGATGGCGGTCGGTTTGGGAATCGTGGCCAAAAAGGGAACCAATCTGGTCTCATACGGGATTTCGGTGCGGGAACGTATCGATGCGGTGCATCCCCTTTTGCTGCCGATCGAGGTCCACGAGGTTGCTTTTCAACCAGAGAGGGTTTCCAGCCGTATTGATGAGCTGAGCCGGTCCCTGCTACTGGGCATCATCATCGTCGCAGGAGTTGTCATACTGGCGATGGGCCTGCGCCTGGGACTGCTGGTGGCATCGGTGGTACCCCTGGTGGCGATGGCCTCTTTGGCGATCTACGCGTTCGGTGGCGGCGTCTTGCATCAGATTTCTATTGCCGCCCTGGTTTTGGCCCTGGGCATGCTGGTGGACAATGCGATCGTCGTTGCAGAGAACGTCCAGTGGCGGCTTGACCGCGGGGCGTCCCATCATGAAGCGGCCGTCGGTGCAGTCCGTGAACTGGCCGTACCGCTGGGCGCTGCGACCGCGACCACATTGGCGGCCTTTGTGCCGATGCTCCTGGCGGAGGGTTCCACCGGGGCCTTCACCCGCGCCATCCCCATTCTCATCATGTTGACCCTGTCGGTCAGTTATTTCTTCGCTATCTTCGTGACACCGGTTTTGTCGGAGATGGTCCTGAAACCGAGGAGGGCCCGTGGGACGACCTTGGGCGAGACCATCGGTCGCCGACTGGCCGGCCTTTCCATCCGGCGGCCGCTGATCGTGCTGGCGGCAGCCGCGGCTCTCGTGGGCGCCTCCCTGGGAGGAGGGCGCTGGGTTCAGATGCAGTTCTTTCCTGCGGCCGACCGGAATCAGCTGGTTGTTGATATCAAATTACCGGAAGGCACCCATCTGGAGACGACCGATTCGACGGCCCGGAAACTGGAGCGGGCCCTCCTGATGCGTCCGGACGTCGAGATGGTAACGGCCCTCATCGGCCGCAGTGCACCGAAGTTCTACTACAACCTCACGCGGGTGCCCTGGAGTCCCCACTTCGCACAACTGATCGTGCAGACCCGAACAGTTGAGGATGTCGGTTCCGTCGTCGATGCCGTGCGTGCCTTTGCGCACGATCAACTGCCGGGAGTTGAAGTGATCCCCCGGCGTTTGGAACAGGGTCCACCCGTGGGCGCTCCCGTGGAGATCCGCCTCTTCGGGTCTGATCTCGATCAGTTGAACACCGCGGCCGCAGCAGTGGCCGGGGAGCTGCGTCTGGTCCCGGGAACCATGGATGTTCGCCACGATCTCAGTCCCGGGGCGCCGACCTTACGCTTTCGCGTGGACGATGCCGCCGCCGCTCGCTTCGGATTGAGCCGAGCCGACGTTGCAAAGTCCCTGTACGGTCACACGCGGGGACTCAAGGTCGGTGAACTGTACATCGCGGAGGACCCGGTGCCGATCGTCATCCGCTCGTCGGCCGGTGAAACGACGGCAGCGGAGGACCTCCAGGGACTGGATGTGGCACGTCCGGCCGGTGGGGCTGTTCCTCTGGCCCAGGTGGCCCGGATTGAGGCCGACTGGCGCCCGGCAGCGATCAAGCATAGAAACCGCCGGCGGGTGGTCACGGTGTCGTCACAATTGGCCGACGATTTTACGTTTTCCGACGTTTTGGCGGCCTTTGGCCCGCGACTCGAAGCGATGGAGCTCCCGGAGGGCGTGACGGTCGGCCTTGGTGGTGATGCCGAGGGTTCGGGTGAAGCCAATGCCGCCATGGTCCGCACCATGCCGATCGGCGTCTTGATTTTGCTCGGCGTGCTCCTGGCCGAGTTCAACTCCTTTCGTCGGATGTTGATCATCCTGGTCACAGTTCCCCTCGCCGCAGCAGGCGTTGTGCCGGGTTTGCTGATCAGCGGCCAGCCATTCGGTTTCATGTCGATGCTCGGCGTCATCGCCCTCGTCGGCATCGTCGTCAACAATGCCATCGTGCTCCTGGAGGTCGTCGACAGCCGGCGCAGGGAAGGTGCGACGGTCGATGAAGCCCTCAGCGACGCCGTGGTCCTGCGGATCCGGCCGATCCTCTTGACCACCGCGACGACGGTGGCGGGTTTGCTGCCCCTGGCTCTTTCGCCCTCGACCTTGTGGCCGCCCCTGGCCTGGGCGATGATCTCGGGGCTTCTGGCCTCGACCCTTTTAACGCTGGTGGTAGTGCCGGCCTTGTATCGGTTGCTCTTTTCCGGCAAAGGTGGCGCCACCGCCGTGCGACTCGCGGCTCAGACAGCGGTGGTTGGCCTGGCGCTTCTCGTTGGAGCGTCACCGCTGATGGCTTCGGATCGGGCTGTGACTCTGGAAGAGAGCATGCGCCTGGCCGAGCGCCGGCCGGCCGCCGAGGCGGCCCGGCTGCAAGCCGAAGCGGCCGCCGAGGGTGCGCACGCTGAACGTCGTTTGTCATACCTGCCCATGGTAGGCGCCTCGGCCTCGGCGTCGGATCGAAACCGTGACCTTGCACTGACGACTCCTGTGGGTCAGTTCGAACTCGGGGCCAGCCGAGCCAACAGTGCGGGCATAGAAGTGGTGCAACCCCTCTTTGATCCTGCTCGCCACCTCTACGGCAACCCGGCCAGCCGGGCCGAAGCCGAGGCGGCCGGGCTGGAGGCAGACCGAACGCTGCAGGAATTGGCGGCCATCGGGGGTTTGGCCCATCTCCGGGTCCTCGACCTCGAGGCGCGTCTCGACAGTACCGTCGCTTTCGTCACGAGCCTCGAATCACGTCTGCAAGATACTGAGGCCAGAGTTGATGCCGGGCGTGCCCTCGAAGCCGACGCCTTGAAGATTCGGTTGGCTTTGGAAAGGGCCCAATTGGAAGGGGAGGCTCTGGAGCAGGCGCGCATGGTCGCATTGGCCGATCTCGGTCGAGTGGCGGGTCTTGAAGGGCCTGCATCGGCTGAAGCCGTGGATTCCTGGATTGATCGACCGGCGCCGGCGGTCGAGACCTTGCTCGACAGTGCGCTCGAAAGGCGGGCCGATATCGGCGCCATTCAGAGTTCTGCCGAAGCCCTGAGCCTACGCCGCTCTGCGGTCAAGGCCGAAGCCCTGCCCAGCCTCAACGCGCGTGTCGGTTGGTCGTGGACCGACGGGTCGCCCTACTCGGTCGACAGCTGGGCCGAGGGTGCCGTCAGCCTCAACTGGAAGGTCTTTGCGGCGGGGACCCGAGCCCCCCGGGCACGCGCTCTCCAGGCCCAGCGCGAGGCGGCCGGAAACCGACTGCAGGAGGCCCGACGTGCGGTCGAGGTGGAGATCCGGTCGGTCATCGCCGCTCTGACGACGGCACGCATCGCCGTCGGTGTCAGTGAAAGGGGCGTCGAGCAGGCGACGGAGAACCTCAGGGTGGAGCGCGAACGCCATGCAGCCGGGCGCATCACCACCAACGATTTGCTGATCGCAGAGGCCGAACTGAGGGAGCAGCGCACCCTTTACCAACTGGCGCACGTCGAGATCGTGCGCTCGTGGATCAACCTCTGGCTGGCCACCGGGGAGAGGGATGTTGGGGTATTGTTTGGGTAGGTATCAGCCGTTTCTGTGGCTACCCACAGCCCCCTGTCCCAGATCCCAACCCCCGGCCTTCCGGCACGCCCTCCGGGTGCACCAGCGTCGCCATTTCTGCTGGGCCGTAGCGGGGAACGAACTCCAACCCCAGAAGAACCTCTTGAGGCGCTCCACCGTAAACTCTTGTGGAGGGTGACCATGGATGGATCAGGAAAATCACTGCGAAGATCGCGGCAGCAGAAACTCATCGGTGGCGTCTGCGGCGGAATCGCCGAGTGGCTCGGTTGGAATGCGACGACCATTCGGATTCTCTACGTCGTCGTGTCCGTCCTTTCGGTCGCGTTCCCGGGTATCCTCGCCTACCTCGTACTGTGGATCGCGATGCCTCAGGGTGAAGGGACAACCTCAGCTCGAATGGAACCCCTCAGCCGCGCCTGATTCGCCGGCCGAATCGGAGGCTTGGGTTTCGTACTCATCGCGCATAGGAATGGGACCGAATGCGCCCTTGAGGTCGCTTCCTGCTGTCTCTGACGCTGCCAACTGCCGCGGTCCCTGACGCTGTCCACTGCCCCGGACCCTGCTCTCTAATTCCGGCCGTCTCCGAACCTACAGCCCCGATGCCCGGAGCCGATATCGGGTCGCAAGGTAGCCGATCCAGGCTGTGGCCGCCAACGACAGAATCACGGCCAGACTCACGACCTGCCCTTTAAAGATCCAAATGATCCCGTTCTCATCGCCGTACATTGAAAACGGCAACAGGGTCAAGAATATCGCGGCCCCGAGCAGGGACGAGCGAATTCCGATCAGTTTTTTGGTTCGTTCAAGTGCTTTCATTTCATCCTCCTGTGTCAGCGTGATTGGTACATTGGCCTCGAAAAAGATCTCGGTGTTGCTTCGCACCATCGCGGCGAACTCAGGATCCTCTTCAAGGTAGTCGTCGACTAGGTTTTTCGTGTCGTCACTGGCCTCACCGGAAAGGTAGGCCGGCAGCAGGTCGGTGACGACGTCACGGGATATTTTCATTGTCTTACCTCCTCCACAGCGGCAAGCCGAAGCCGCGCCCGGTGGATCTTCACCTTGACCGCGGACAGGGAGACGCCGAGAATCTGCGCGATCTCCCGATAGGCCATTCCCTCATGAAACCGCATCACGACCGCCGCCCGGTCGATCTCCGAAAGCGTATTCAACGCACGCATCAAGATTGAGAGTCGATCCTTGCCCATCGCGATGCGCTCAGGGTCCGGCGCCTCATCCAGAGTGTCGAGGTTCAGCTCAGCTGTCTGCCGCGAACGCCGCTTGCCCTCCAAGACCAGATTGCGAGCGATCGTGAACAGATAGGACTTGACGGTCTTCATGCGCAGCCCGTCTGCCCCCGCCTACGCCCGGGCAAAGGTCTCCGCAGTTATCTCGTCGGCATCC
>DAOWGJ010000371.1 GCA_030637505.1 Holophagae bacterium | reverse complement strand
GAGGCGGTCGCGGTCGGCGTAGCGAGCACGGATCTTGGAAGGGTCGGGATCGAAGGCTCGGAATGCGGCGTAGAAATGGTTTTCGCCATAGAACAATAGAACCTCTGTTCGGACCGGTGGGTCGATATTCTCGCCCGGTTGCACCTCGACATCCAACTCGAGGACCAGTGCGTCCTGCCATGCGGCTTCGTCCAACACGGCATCGACCGTGATCTTGCCTTCGATTCTCGGGATTCGGTGGGGGTCTGACGCACCGGCGGCCGTTACAGCCACAGCCAGACAGACAAGGAAGACGATCGTTTTCTGAAACACCATTTCACCCCGAACCGGTCTGACCGTGTGGTCTGGCCGCGAATGAGTTGTTTACGGTATGAAGCTCACGAGGGTTATGCCTGGCTCAAATGGAGTCGTGCAAATGATATTTGTTTCCCCAGGTCATATGCGCGTAGCGCATCATAGGATTCTGTAGGTCAGAGGCAACGATGTCCTCGAACTATCCGGGAATGTTAATGGCCTATGTCCTACAGAATCCTGCCGCGCAGCCAATCAACTACATCAGAGACCTCAGAATCACCTTGAACTCAAATTCCACCTCGCCGGCCCGGATTGTGTCTTCCGCTTCGAGGTGGTGGGCTCGGATTCTCCGGCCGTTGACCAGCGTTCCGTTGGTTGAATCCAGATCGACCACGGCAAAACCGCCCTCATGGGGGACGATCTTAAAGTGCTGGCTGGATAACGCCCGGGATTCGAGGGTCAAGGTATTGACTCCCGGCGCCCGGCCTACGGCAAAGGCCCTGTCCTGCCTCAGTCTGAACGAGCGGGATTCCTTGCCGGGTTCCATGACGCTGATAATGTGTTGCTCGTCCAAGACGCTGGTCGTGTCGATGTCGCCGTCGAAGGGCAGGCGGTCGAAGGTCGACGGATCGAGGATCAGTTCGTCGGCTTGTTCGTCGATCGGGGGCACTGACGACAATTCGAAGGTCGGGTCCTTGGCATGATCGATGGCGGGTGGCGCTGCGATGGAAGGGTCGGTGTCCCATTCGGCGGATTTGGGGCTGTCTGCCTGAGGTTGCTGCAGCGCCGAACGCGACTTCCAAAGAACGACCAAAGTGGTCAGCACGGCCAGAATCAGGACCAACAGAAGAGGGAGCAGCCACCAGGGGGTGACGGATTGCTCAATGACGGAGGGTCTTTCCTGGCTGGGGAGAGAGGAGGGAATGTCCGTTGCCTGCGAAGGCCCGGTTGGTGGGCGGGAAGCCTCGACGCCCGCAGCAGATGCTGCTGCCGTTTCCTTGAGCCTGAGGCCGACCTCGGCGGGTTCCGCCTGCGCGGCGTAGCCAAGGGAGGCGCCCTCGGTCAAGAGGGCCAAACGACGAAGTGCCTTTTCATCAACGTGGCGGCCCGTGCTCAAGGTGACGATGCGGACGTGGTTGGCCCGGCACAGCTCGGTGACGTCTTCGACGGTCGTCGCCGAATTTTCGTCTCGGCCGTCGGTCAGGAGCAGGATGACCCCGCCTTCGGTGAGGTCTCGGGCTGCTGTGAACAGGGCGTCGTTGAGCAGCGTGAAGTTCCCGGCCGGCGTGAGATCGGCCAGGGCGGCCTCGACGGCTTCCCTGGACCCGGAAGGCTCAACGATCCACCGAGGGGAGTCGTCGAACGCCATCAGTCCGACGGGAGTCCCTGCAGGCAAGACGGCAAGAACGGCGCCCAAACTGGATGTCGTCGATCTGAGTTCCGAAGGGGAAAGAGAACGGCTGGTGTCAACGGCGACGACCACCGGCACATCTATGGCCCAGATCGGCGCCGCCAGCGCCGACACGACCAGGAGAACGATCGGGATCAAGGCGGCGGGACGACGAACAGCGACAGGAAATTCAAACCAGCGGTGCATGGCAACCCCCAAGGGATCAGGGTACACGAAAAGGGCCGCAGGGTCGAAAGGGAATGAACGCTTCACGCTCAACGTCCAACGCTCAACTTCGAAGGAGGTGAAGCGGCAGCGTCGAAGACCATGAGCGCCCCCTCATCGACGGTGTTGCTATAATCCTTGCCATGGTTTGCTGGTGGAGATCCGTCATGGTGTCGATGTTTCGTACCAGAATACTCCCGGCAGTAATTCTCGCAGCAGCACTCGGTGTCTGTCTCGGCTGCGGCAACACGGTGGGTGTGCATGACTTTCAAGGCCAGCCCTCGCCTCCTGGAAACCTGCATGAAGAGAAATTCGGCGCCGCAGTGGCTGGGCTCGTTTTCAACGGAGACCGCGTCTTGGTCGATCAAGACTGGCAAGCGGAGCATTATGGCGAAGCGGCAGCCCATGCTCTCATCACCGCCGGCGAATCTGCCTTGAGCCAAGGAAGAAGACTCAGAGCCTTACGATCCTTCACCGACGCCGTCATCGCAGCACCATGGTTGGCGGCACCGTACCAGGGTCTGGCGCGCACGCTGGTGGTGCTCCGCCGTTATGACCAGGCGATCGCCGCCTCCATGAGCGCGTTGGATATCGATCCGTCCCTGATCAACGATCGCTTTGATGCCGCGAACGCGCTTCAAAACGCGAACCGCCTCGATGATGCGATCAACCAGTGGCTCGAAGTGATCACTCAGGATCCTCAGCACGCGGAGGCGCACGGTCGATTGGTCGTCGGTTACTTTTTGCGCAATCAATACGACATCGCGCGGAACCACCTCGACCGGGCTCGTGCACTGGGCGCGGCCGTTCCCACCTATGTCGAATCGATGCTGACCACCGGGGCCGTTCCCCGAGCCGTCGTCCTTCGCGCAGATGAACAGATCGTTTCCGACTCAGAGGTCACCATTGGGCCGCAAGTTCGGATCGATGTTGCAGGTGGCACAGCCGCCGCCCACGAAACAACCATTGCCGCCGCTTCTGTTGTGAGCGGCGAGGTCGTTGCTGGCTGGAACGACTGGCGCGAAGGGAATGTGCGCGCCGGTGTCGCGGTGTCTTTGGATAGCGGCGGCACCTGGACCGATTTCCTGCTGCGTCCGCCGGCTCAGTACTACTCAGACATCGAAGGTGATCCAATGACCGGTTACGACCGCAGAACCGGCACACTTTGGGCAGGAGGGGTCAGCTATTACGTCGGCGGCATCTTTGTTGCACGATTGCAACCGGGAACCGCAACATTTGAAACTCCAACGATGCTGAACCCGACCACTGATTTTGTCGACAAACCATGGATGGGAACCGGTCCCCGTCCCGGTCTACCGGACTCCACCCGGTTATTCGTTGCCTACCACCCCTACCTGCAATACTCCGACGATTTCGGCCAGACCTGGTCATCGAGAGTGTCGCTGGACGGCGGTTTTGGTCATCTCCCTCGAGTCGGGCCATCCGGAGAGCTGCATATCGCATACTGGGACGTCGCCTACGGCATCAAACTTCAGCAGAGCTTCGACGGCGGCGACAGCGTCGGCGCACCGATCCAGATTGCAACTCGGGTTGACACGGATGTCTATGGCAACAGTTACCCCGGGCAGTTCCGCGTATGGCCGTTCACCTACATTGCGGTGGATTCCGCAACAGGGACGATGTACTGCGTATGGCATGACGTGACCGGGTCTTCGGGCGGAAACAATAATGTTGATTTGCTCTTTGTGCGTTCGGATGACCAGGGTGTTACATGGACCAGCCCGGTTGTGATCAACAGCGACAGCGATCCTGCCGGCGATCAATTCTTCCCTTGGCTCGAAGTCGATGAGCGCGGGTGGTTGCACATGATGTACCTGGACACCCGCCACACGGTACAGAACGATAACGCCCCGTCAGCCTGGATCGATACGTATTACAGCTACAGCAAAGATGGCGGCGCCACTTGGACCGAACACCGGCTCACGCCGACGTCGATCAACGACAACGGCGCATCGTTCATGGGTGATTACTGCGGTCTGACAGTTGTCGGCGACCACGTCTACCCGGTGTACCCGTCCATGCAAAACGGTAACTACGATGTTTTCACCCATTCCATCATCTGTGGATCCGGATCTCTGTTCAGCGACGGTTTTGAAAGCGGAGATACGAGCCAATGGTCAGGAGTTGCCGGGGGTTGACGATTACAGTGGCGTTGTTCCTGCCCCACAGCATCTTCAGGAGGTGCAACCCGGAGAATCAGTGGGTGCGTCTCAAGCCTCAGAAGGTTCCCATCCCCGTCCGTTCCTGCACATCGGCGAGGACTCTCCTGACCAGCGAGTGATCTTCGAAGGCTTCGAATTCGACGGTGGCGTGGATCTCCTCGTTGAACCAAAGACGATCGAACCACTGCTGGAGTTCGGCGTCTGGGGGGCTGCCGATGGGGCATCGGAGCCTGACATCCGATTCGAGGTTGAAATCGTCGAGGTTGCGGCGGGTCATGTTGGCGGACCCCAGGATGACCGTACTCTCGGCGGCATTGCGGATGACGATCATCTTGGGGTGGAATTGCTCGCCGTGGGTGTCATACCAACGCACGGTAATCTGGCCCCGGCCTTGGGTCATCAGATCCAGCGCCGCCTGGCGGTTGGGAATGCCGTTCTTCGTCCGGCCGAAGGCGTCCTTGGAGGGGTCCAGGATCAGGCGGATTGTGGCCCCGCGGTCGGCAGCGTTGATGAGCGCCCGGCGAATGCCCCGGTGGGACAGATAGAAGAGGGCGCCGTCGACGGCATCGCCCGGACCGGCAAGGCCCAATTCAGCGAGGATGGCATCGAGGATGGCACTTTCGGTCAGGAGGCTGACTCGACAGGTTGTGTCCTCCTCTTTCCTCGGGATGTTCGGCACCGGCCAGGCGGGAACCTCGGCGCTCGAGAGCGCGAGAACGGCGGCCTCGGATTCCCACACCTGTCGTGCCAGAGCCGTTGATGTGATCTCCAACGCCAGGTTGCTGTGCCTCGAAGACCCGTCGTGGGCGTTGAGGGAGCCGATGATGACCCCCAATTGGCCTCCGCCGTCATCGGTCAGAAGGACCTTTCGGTGATTGGCCTTGAAGTTGAGCAACGAGAGCCAGGAACGGATTCCGACCCGGGGCCCTTCAGCGCTGAAGGGGTTGGGGAGACGACCGCCTGGAGCGGGCCTCCCGAGCCATCGAGGTCCCATGCGCCACCATGCGGAGTAGAGGGGGTTGGAATCCCGGAGTTTCTTGAGGTCTGCCATAACCAGGGTGACGCCGCCTTGCCGAAGGGCTTGGAGATGGGGCGGCTCGTGGCCGCCATAGATGGTATTGATCGGGTCGGTGATCACGACGACCGGCATTTCGGGGTGGCGTTCTTTCGCTGAGATCAGGGCCTCGGTCAGTTGGGAACACAGAGTGCGATGGGGGCTGCCGTCGCTGCCGGTGATTGTATTGAAGAAGAAGATATCCAGGAGTACCAATCTGCGAGCGGTTCTGATCCGTGCCAACATCCGGTCGAAGATCCGCTGTTCAACAAGTGGCTGTCCTCGGCCGTCTCTGGCCGTCAGGTCAGCCAGAACGCTGATGTCGGATGCCGGAACGGCGATGGCCTCTCCCTCCATGTTCAGGCCGTCGGGAAGGGATTTGTTGGTGTGCCACACCATCATCAGGGCCCACAGAATCAGGGCGGCGGCCAGCAGGCATCCAGGGCATCCGGTGCAGCAGCCGCATCCACGGGAGTGTTTGCGTTTATTGTGCATAGGCATTCATCCCCGGCCTTCGGGAGCGCTTTGGGGCCGACGGCCGCATAAAGACTGCCGATCGCTCCCGCTCGGTCATTTTCCGGAGGGGTAGCATCTGTCGAATCCGGAGAGGGCCCGCCCCTCCGGGAAAAGACCTCGGCGGCCTACGGCAATGGCCGAGATTCGGCCGCTGGGGCGCTCGCCGAGCGTTGCCCCACACGCCTTTTCCCGAAGCGTCCGCCGCAGACGCAAGAGCTGCCGGAGGGAAGAAGGCGTGTACGGCACGCGCCGTCCGAGAACGGCAAGGATTGGATGCAAAAGGAGATGTCACCGCTCTCTCCGATGTTGGTGGACCGCGACGACCGGGGCGATGCGTCCGGGGTCGTCGCTCATCAGACCGGTGGCGCCCAGTTCGAGCAGCCGGTCGGCTTCCTCGGGGTCGTTGATGACCCAGTAGTCGGACCTGAGACCCAGCCGGTGACACCGGTCGATGAAGGCCGATCGGTCCAATCTAATCGGTCCGGCCGATGGAGGTATCTGGGCCGACTGGCCCCGAATCAACCGTCCGGCCAATTTTTCGGGCAGGAGGCGCAACCAACCGACCTCCAGTCGGCTGAGGGCCGTTCGGCCCTGCCACCCCGAGCGGTGGACTTCGAGCATGACCGAGTGGTGAAAGCTGGCCACCGTCACCGACTCTTCGCCGCCCAATCGCTTGAGGCTGTCCAGAAACGGCCGAACCAACGAGAGTCTCCGGGGTTTGAGGTCGATGCTCATCGGCGTTCCGGGAAAGGCTTCGAGGACCTCGTCCAGGGTTGGGACCTGGGCGCGGCCGTCGAGGCGCCATCGGCGAACGGTTTCGAGGGGCAGGGTGCGAATCGGGCGGGAATCGCCTGCCAGACGCGCGCCGTCGGCATCGTGCGCGATGACGAACTGCCCGTCGGAGGTGGCGTGGACATCCATTTCAAGGGCGTTCGCGCCTTCTTTCAACGCCAGACGAAAAGCGTCAAGGCTGTTTTCGGGACAGCTCAGGCATGCTCCACGGTGGGCGAAGAGTCTGATCGGCCGGGGAATCACCCGCCGACCCACCGGCTGAGCGTGCGTTTGAGCTGGGCCACCAGACCCTGGGGGCTGACGATGGCGCCGCTTTCGTCACGCAGAGTCTCACCCTCGAGCGTTCGTTCGGCCAGCCGTCCAGCCAGTTTCTCTGCCAGTTCGGGATGGTGTTCAAGTAAGGATCCCAGGCTCTGTTTGCTGATTTCCAGGACCTCCAGGGACCCCCGGCCCGCGCGTACCGTCGCTGCGCGCGGATTGCCGGTCAGAAAGGCGCCTTCGCCGAAGATTTCGGTGGGGCCGATGCGAGACACCTCACGACCGTCGTGGCGTACGACAGCGTCGCCGGACACGACGACGAAGAGGGCGTTGCTCTCGTCACCCTGGCGAACGATGGCTTCGCCGGGAGCGTATCTTTTGAGGGTGCAGTATCGGGCGACGGTTTCCAATGCTCCCTCGGGCAGTCCGGCGAACAGTTTGGCGCCGACCAGACCCTCCAACCGCCGATGGTGCGGATCCTTGACCGCCGGGGGCGGGGCCTGATGGAGGGTCAGTTGGGGGAAGGGGATCTCCAGGCCGTGACGTGCCAATGCCGCGAAGGCCCGGGTCAGGAATACGTCGGTGATCTCGTTGCGCTGCCAGGGGACCCGGGTCCACAGCCGGCACTCGTACACGATAGACGAATCACCGAATTCTACCGTCAAGATTCTCGGAGCCGGGTCGTCGAGTACCTCCAACGTGTCCGCAGCGACGTCGGACAGAATCCGTTTTGCCACGTCCGGGGGGACCGAGTAGGACATCCCCAGCCGAATGGGAACAGCGACCGGTCGCTCTCCACCACTGAGAAGGACGACCTGGGCCGCTGCGATATCTGCATTGGGAACCAGGATCCGGTCGCCCAGCTTGGTCCTCAAGAGGATTGATCGCCAGCCGGACTCTTCGATACGGACGACCTGGTCGTTAAAGTCGATCCACGACCCGGTCGGCAGGCGCTGCTCCCATGCCAGCGCCAGGCCTGCGAGGAGGTTGCCCAAGGTCTGCTGGAATGCCAGACCGACGATGACCGTCAATACGGCGGAGGTCGCGATCAACCCCGTAACCTCGACACCCAGGGTGTGGAGGAGCACGGCGCCAAGCGTCAGATAGACCACAAGGGACGTGACATCCCGGATCAATTGAGGGACGGTGACTCCCATCCGACGATTCAAACCCCAGTCGAACAGGAGAAGAAGCGCCGCTCGGGTGGACAAGAAACCGACGGCAAGGATCAACCCGATCATCGCCCAGTGGTGGAGAACCAGGTTCTCAGAGAGGAAGTGTGCAGCGGATTGCGTTAACGCCGCCAGAGCCGTCAACACCAGCGGGAGTGTCAAGATCCCCAGCTGCCGGAATCGCCCGGCTCGGAGGGCGATGGCCAGAAGCACCGAAACTGCGGCAATTGCAAGGCCGATCATGTATTCATGATATCAGCTGGGACGCGGTTTGAAGGGTGAAGGATCAAAGATGACCACGCGGGACGCAGGTCGAAGAGGCCGTTCCATGGAGCGCGGAGTTCTTATCCGCAATGGTGGTGCTCCAGTTGCCGGGCGGGCGACTTCTCAACATTACTGAGATTCGGTACTCTGGGGTGTGTTCGAAACCGCTGAACTGGGTCGAAAGGTCTCCAAGGACGAGTACCGCAAGGTCGAGCCGGAGCTCCGCACGGAGCTGATCATGCTGCAGCAGCAGCTCCGAAAGGCGGACTTTCCGGTGCTGGTCCTGTTTTCGGGCGTCGACGGCGCAGGCAAAGGCGCCACGGTGAATTTGCTCAACGAGTGGATGGACCCCCGATGGATGGAGACCCGCGCCTACGGGGAGTTGTCCGATGAGGAGCGGGATCGTCCGCCTTTTTGGCGCTACTGGCGTGACCTGCCGCCGCGGGGGACTTTGGGTTTGTTCTTGAGCGCGTGGTACTCGAGGCCCCTGCTGGGCACGGTCTACGGGCAAATCGACGACACGGCCTTTAACGACCGTCTGGACCAGATCCTGGGCTTCGAAAAGCTCCTTGCGGATGACGGCGCCCTGATCCTCAAATTCTGGATGCACTTGGGGCAAAAGGCCCAGCGCCGCCGTCTGAAGGCGCTGGAGAGTGACGAACTCCAGAGTTGGCGAGTGACGCCGACCGATTGGGAACACTATGAGATGTACGGCAGCTTCGTCCGGGCGGCGGAGCACCTGATAATGCGGACCAGCCAGCCCCATGCGCCGTGGAAGATCGTCGAGGGTGAAGATGCTCGCTACAGATCACTGACGGTCGCCTCGATCCTCAGAGATGCCATCCGGCGACGAATGGGGGAACGGCGAGCAGGCGCCGATGTCGGTCTTGCAGCGGATCTCGACGAAGGCATGATGGCGGAGGCGTTGAAGACCGCACGCCGGAGGACGGTCCTCGATGGTCTCGACATGACCAAGAGCGTGTCGGGAAACAACTATGACGATCGACTCCCGAAGGCCCAGGCAAGGCTCAACACCCTTTATCGGGCGGCGCGGGACGGTAAACACTCGATGGTCTTGGTCTTCGAGGGATGGGATGCTGCGGGGAAGGGCGGCGTGATCCGGCGCATGACCGCCGCGATGGATGCCCGGGACTACCAGGTGATCCCCATCGCGGCGCCGACGGACGAAGAAAATGCTCGCAACTACTTGTGGAGGTTCTGGCGGCATCTTGGGCGGGCAGGAAGGGTGACGATTTACGACCGATCCTGGTATGGCAGGGTCCTGGTCGAACGAGTCGAGGGCTTCGCCACCGAGGCCGAATGGCGGCGTGCCTACACCGAGATCAACGACTTCGAGCGCCAGTTGACTGAATCAGGCATCATCATTGCCAAGTTCTGGATGCACATTTCTCCTGAGGAACAACTGGCCCGCTTCGAACGCCGGAAAGACATTCCGTTCAAGGCCTGGAAAATAACCGACGAGGATTGGCGAAATCGCGAAAAGTGGGCGGAGTACGAACAGGCGGTTCACGAGATGGTCGAAAGGACATCCACCGTCATCGCCCCCTGGCACCTGATCGAGGCCAACTCCAAGAAGTACGCCCGGCTCAAGATGATCGACATCGTCTGTGACACCCTCGAGGCCAAGGTGGAAATCGAAGGCTGAGAGAGGGTCAAAGGGTCAGAAAGGTCAATAAGGCTTCCCAGCCTCCCAGCGTCACAACGCACGATCGGATTCGTGCGCTCCCTCGCTGCGTCCCAGCTTCCTGGCATTCCAGCATAATAAAATAGCGAGCCCTTTCGGGCCCGCCGGAGGAGGGGAGGAAGTACATACTACATCCAGGTCCCCTTTCGTACCGTGACCACCATCACCAAGTGACCTGGCCTTTGACCCGACCTTCTCACCAGTGATCTACTACGGTCGCCGATGCACAGCACCCAGCAGCTTTTTCTCTCCTCGCGGTGCTCAAGCCCACGCCGGTCGCTTCGCGACCTCCACGGATTCACCGTGATCGCCCTCCGGGCGATGCGCGATGTCCCTACATACTGTCAAGTACGTTTCCGCGCCACTCGGGTCGAAAAATCAACTGGGCACTGCACCTCGACGTCCTCGTGACGAAAACCGGTGAGAAGGTCGGGCTACCCTTTCGCCGCCTTCTCCCCGACCATGACGGCATTTCGCAACTGGTCCATGATTGCTTCCAGGCCTCCCGGTGAGTGGGGCAGGAGAATCGTACTGGCCCCCGCCCGCCCGCCGACTTCCTTGAGCATGTCGAAGTATTGCGTCATCATGATGATCTGAAGGACGTCCTCGGTTGAAATGCCTGCGACGCCTCCCTGGAATTCTTCGACGCTCTCGCGCAGGCCGTCGACGATCGCCTTGCGCTGACCGGCGATGCCCTGGCCTTGAAGGATGACCGATTCCGCTTCGGCCTCGGCCTTTTTGACCATCAGGATCTTCTCCGCCTCCCCCTTTTCTTCGGCGGCTTTCCTCAATCGCTGTGCGGCATTGATTTCGTTCATCGCCGCCTTGACCCTTTCGTCTGGGTCGATGTCGTTGACCAGGGCGCCGATGATGCCGTAGCCGTATTTCTCCATCGTTTCGCGGAGGTTTTCCTTGACGGCGTCGGCGATCTTGTCCTTGTTGCGGAAGACCTCGTCGAGTTTCATGTTGGGTACGGTCGAGCGGACTTCGTCGAAGACGTAGCTTTCGATCTGCTGAATGGGGTTGGCCAGTTCATAGTAGGCCTCTTTTGCCCGGGCAGGGATCACCGAGTATTGTACTGCGATCAGGAGCTTGACGAAGACGTCGTCCAGGGTCTTGGTCTCGACCGTCACCTGCATTTCCTGGACCTTGAGGGATAGACGGGTGGCGACCGACTGCCAGGGCAGGACCAGGTAGGGACCGGCATTGACGATCTTGTCGAATCGTCCGAATGCTTCGACGATTGCGACCTGTTTCTGGCGCACGACGGTGAAGTAGGGAATGATCATGAACTCCTCCTTATGTTGAGTGCGATCGGCTTTGACGCCGGTTGAGATCTCAATGAGAAGTACGCAGAAATCGACGTTTTGTTGCAGTTGAACAGGGATCGGGGCTCAGGGAGCAGGGGACAGGACAATCTCCCTCGTCGGGCACGGCCACGGGTGGGCACGGGGACCCATGAG
>DAOWGJ010000256.1 GCA_030637505.1 Holophagae bacterium | reverse complement strand
TTGACGAGAACCTGATGCAGTTGGGGGTTTCCGGCGCCCTGGGTGGCGGGACGGCTGCCGGCGTTCACTGGGTCCGGAATCAGATTCGGAGGCCCTTCCGAGAGGTTGCGGAGACCCTGCATGGCGGTGCGGCACGATTTGCCAGTTTGGGGGAGGCCGGTGTTTCGACGGTCGTTGCCTCCTCGGCTATCATCGCCCCACCAGTCGCTATCTTCGCGCTGTGTGCCTTCGCGTTGGCCGGTTTCGGCGTGTCAAAGAAGCTAGGCGGTCGAAGCGCTGTTTGCCCCACCTGTGGCGGGCGCACGTATCCTGACGCCCTGGCATGTCCCACATGTGGCTCAGAGATATGAACCTATCTGCCTGACCTTCTGCAATTCTCCTTTGCGTCTTCTTTGCGGTCTTTGCGTCTTTGCGGTTCAATTGTCGTCTTATGCCCCCCGGCGATGCTAAAATGAAGGGCCGCATTCGAGAGGGGGCAAAATGGGTTTTCAGGTCGGTGACAAAGTGGTCTACCCCAGCCAGGGGGTGACGGTCGTTGAGTCCATAGCAGAAGAGGTGCTGGCGGGAATGACCGTTGAGTGCTACCACTTGAGGTTGCTTGCCACCGAAAGCAAAGTGCTGGTTCCGGTGCAGAACGTCGAGCGGGTGGGGCTGAGACCGTTGTGTGGTCCCCAGGAGGTATCCGACAGTTTAATCCGGCTCAAGGCCAACGAAATTGACGAGAAGGGTGATTGGAAGGACCGCTACCGGGCCAATCTGGAACGGTTGAAAACCGGGGAGCTCGGAGAGGTCGTTGACGTACTGCTCTGTTTGGCGGATGTGGCCAGCCGGAAGACCCTGTCCTTTCGTGAGCGCAAGATGTTCGATCAGGCCCAGCAGATTCTGGCGTTTGAAGTGGCCGAGGTCGAGCAGCGGGAGATTGACGATGTCACTCACCAGATTGGCGAGATCTTGACCGCACACATGGGGACCGAAAGAGCCGAGGAGTAGCGAGGAGAGTGCGGGTTATGAACCTGCGGCAGTCAGGTCCGCTCGTATTCTGTCTGAGTTTGGCTCTTCTGGTGGGATCGAACGGTTGCGGGTATCACTTGGTGGGAACATCCAGCTTCCTCCCCGAAGAACTTCAGCTGCTCTTCCTGGCCAACTTCGAGAACAACACGACGTGGTCGGACGTCGACCAGCGCCTCAACGAGTCCCTTGCCAGAGAGTGGGTCCGTCGAGGACGGTTCGAACTGGTCGAGGAGCGAAAAAAGGCGCAGGTCGAACTTGAGGGTGTCATCCGGGGAATCTCGATGGTCCCGGTTGCTCTGGATGATCGGGGTCGGGCAACCGAGTATCAGATGACGTTGACGGTCAGCGTGCGATTGTTGGACGTTCGCGGCGAGGAACCGGAGGTCCTCTGGGAGGACAAGGCGTTTTCTCGTCGCACGTCCTATGAAGTTGACCTGTCCGCGGTGGACTTCTTTGATCGCCAGATTCAGGCCATGGAATTGGTTTCGGAGAACCTCGCGCGGGCATTGGTGACCGCTGTCCTGGAAGGATTCTGAACCCATGCCCAGCCATCTTCCCTCCGATGTCCGCAAACGGCTCAAACCGATCCGCCTCCTGGTACTCGATGTTGACGGCGTCTTGACCGATGGCTTGCTGATGTATGGCGCAGAGGGCTGCATGGGGAAGGCGTTCAACGTTCGGGACGGGCTGGGTATTCGGTTTCTGATGAAATGTGGGATTACCGTTGGGGTAATTTCCGGACGGTCCGAGGCGGCGGTGTCGGCTCGGCTGGAGGAACTGGGCCTGGATCCGTCACTTGTGATGCTGGGGTCCCGGGACAAGTTGAATGACCTGGCCCGGCTCCAGGCAGCGGCCGGTGGGATCAAGGATTTTCAGACCGCGGTGATGGGTGATGATCTGCCGGATCTGCCGATGCTGTTGCGGGCGGGGTTCTCCGCCTGCCCGGCTGATGCGGCGCCCGATGTAGCCGCCGTGTGCGACCTTGTGTGTGGCGCTGCCGGCGGCCGCGGCGCCGTGCGGGAGGTGGCTGAGGTCCTACTCAAAGGCCAGGGACGATGGTCCGATCTGGTGCAGGACTGGATGGGAGCCCGCTGAATGCGGCAATACCTGGATCTGATGCAGCACATCCTGGACAATGGCGCCCAGAAAAACGATCGGACGGGAACCGGGACCCTGAGCGTCTTCGGTGCTCAGCTGCGCTTCGATCTCGCGGACGGCTTTCCGGTCTTGACCACCAAGAAGCTGCACCTTCGATCGATTATTCACGAGTTGCTGTGGTTCCTGCGAGGTCAGACGAACATCGCCTATCTTAACGAGAATCAGGTGTCGATTTGGGATGACTGGGCCGACGAAAACGGCGACCTCGGTCCGATCTATGGGGCGCAATGGCGATCCTGGCCCTCGCCTGACGGCGGCTTGATCGATCAGATCAGTTGTCTTGTCGACGGGATCCGGACGAATCCGGATTCAAGGCGACACATCGTCTCGGCATGGAATGTCTCTGAACTCGATCGGATGGCTTTGGCGCCGTGCCATGTACTCTCCCAGTTCTACGTCGCCCAGGGCCGGCTGTCATGTCAGCTTTACCAGCGAAGCGCGGATGTCTTTCTCGGTGTTCCTTTCAATATTGCCTCCTATGCTCTCCTGACGCTGATGATCGCTCAGGTCTGCCGATTGGACCCGGGTGCGTTCATCCACACCTTTGGAGATGCCCATCTCTATCTCAACCACCTCGAGCAGGCACGGCTCCAGCTGGGTCGCGAGCCTGGCGAACTGCCGCGAATGGTGCTCAATCCCGATGTTCGGTCCTTGGATGATTTCAAATTTGAGGATTTCACCCTCGAAGGTTACGTGGCACAGCCTCATATCAAGGCGAAGGTGGCAGTATGAGAGCCTCGTTGATCGTTGCGGTTTCGGCCAACGGCGCCATCGGCCGTGACGGTGATTTGCCGTGGCGGCTTCCTGCGGATCTCAGACATTTCAAGCGTCTGACGATGGGCCACCATCTGATCGTCGGGCGGCGAACCTGGGAGTCGGTGGGTGTGGTCCTTCCCGGTCGGACGATGGTCGTCGTCACCCGTGATTTGAACTACCGGCCCAAGGTGGAGGGCGTGATGGTGGCTCATTCTCTCGGGGAGGCCCTTCGGTTGGCCGAGAGTGACGACGAGCCCTTTGTCGCCGGTGGGGCGGGTTTGTACCGAGAGGCCCTGAAAATTGTCGACCGGATCTACCTGACGCGCATCCATCGAGAGTTCGAGGCGGACACCTTTTTCCCTGAATTCGACGCGGCACAGTGGGTCGTTGTAGCAGAAGAACCCCACGAGCCCGACGAGAAGAACGTCTACCCCTACACTTTTCTGACGTTCGATAGAGTGGTGTTGTTGTCATAAATTGCGCCGAGGCTCTCACCTTCAGCTGAGTTTTTGGTGTTTTGAGGGCGCAACAGGGAATATTCGGGGAGGGTGCCCATGTTAGCGATCGTATCTGGTATAGTGTTAAAGAACTTTTGATAGACCGTTTTGGGGGAGCCGGTTCGCCGGAACGGGTCAACAATTAACTGAAAGAACAGGAGGATCGTATGGCTAAGATCGCAAGAGTAGTAATGGTAGTAATGGCGGTGGTGTTGGTAGTGGGTGCTGTTTCTGCTCAGACCACGACCACAGAGATCAAGAGAGGCACCGTGGTGCACGTCTATGGTGATAACCTCGTCGTCAGGGGCCAGGATGGCGTCGTCAAAGAGTACGACATTCCCGCAGGGTTCCAGTTCATGGTTGACGGGAAACCGGTTGGCATCGCCGACCTCAAGCCGGGCACGATGCTGACCTCAAAGGTCACTACCACGACCACGCCGCACGTTGTTCAAACCACTTCGGTCAAGAATGCCAAGGTCCTCAAGGTCGTCGGCGGTACGGTGATTCTCCGCGGAGAAGATGGAGAGGTCAAAAAGTACAGCAAGGTTCCCGCTGACGTCGCACTGACCACCAACGGCCAGCCGATCGAGCTGAGCCAGTTGCGCGAAGGCATGAATCTCACCGCGACGATCGTGTCCGAGAGCGTGACCACAGTGACCGAGACGAGCACCCAGGTTGGCGGCCGCGCGGCGCCCAAGGCCGCTCCTGCGAAGGCCAAGCCCGCTCCCAAGGCAGCGCCCGCTCCGGCAGTCCTGCCTTCAACCGGCAGCCTGCTGCCCCTTGCCGGCCTCGCCGGCATGATCATGCTGTTCGCAGCCATGAGCCTGGCAGTGATCCGCCGCTTCTAAATAACTCTCCGGACCTTCATCGGTCCGGCAATAACAAAAACCGCCGCATCTCGCGGCGGTTTTTTTGTTATCGTGCGCGAAGCGCACCACAGGATCCTGCTGCTACCGGACTCCGGTTCCCGGAGGCGCCTCTCCATCGGGCGAGAGAAGATCGGGATCGCCGTCCAGAGAAGCCGCCAGCAGCATGCCCCGTGATTCCACGCCCATCAGTTTCACGGGCTTGAGGTTGGCCACGACGACGACCCGCCGGCCCAGCAGGTCCTCAGGCGCGTACTTCGCCCCGATGCCCGCGACGATCTGCCGGAGTTCCGGCTCGGCCAGATCGACCATCAGCTTGACCAGCTTCTTGGACTTGGGGACCCTCTCGGCTTCTTTGACGATTCCGACCACCAATCGGACCTTGGCGAAGTCATCGATGGAGATCAGTTCATCATCCTGCTCCTGCTTGTTTTCTTCCTTGGCGGATTCCTTGGCCTTGACGTCCGGTTCGTCGCGATCTGACAGTTCCTT
>DAOWGJ010000387.1 GCA_030637505.1 Holophagae bacterium | reverse complement strand
GGGCGGTCCCCTTCCAGGATCGAACCATGTTGCCCCTCCGGGAAATGCACCGAGCGGGGGCGCGCCCGCGCCCCCGAAGGCCGGGGATGGAATGTCACAACACCGGGAAGGTCGGACCATTGACCCCAGAGAACAAAAAAAGACGGCCATCAGGCCGCCTTTTTTTGTTCTCTGTTGTTTTGCCGTTTACCGTTCCCAGCTATCCAGCATCTTCATGTAATTGGCCCGCGTGTAGGCGCCTGGATCCGGGGTCTTGGACAAATTCATCGAGCCGTGCATCTGGCCGATGCCCTCGTAATCGTGTTCGGTCATCCAGAATTCGATGGCCTCCAGGGTGCGCGTGACATGGTCGGCCCCATGGATCAGGAGAGCGGAGACCATCTGAACGGTGTTGGCGCCGGCCATGACCGACTTGATGACGTCGGTGGCATTGTGGGCGCCGCCGGTACAGCTGAAATCGCATTCGATCGTGGCCGACAAGATGGCCAACCAGCGCAATCGCAAGCGCAGCTCTTCGACCGAGGAGAGGCGAAGGTTGGGAACAACCTCGAGGTCTTCGATGTCGATGTCCGGCTGGTAGAACCGGTTGAACAGAACCAAGGCGCCGGCGCCGGCCTCGACCAGCCGTTTCGCCAGATTGGGGATTGACGAGAAAAACGGCGACAGCTTGACGGACACCGGAATCGAGACCGCACCGGCTACCTCGCGAACGATGTCGACCGTTCGGTTTTCGACATCGGCGCCGCTCTCAGTGATATCGGTCGAGAGGAAATAGGTGTTGAGTTCGATTGCATCGGCGCCGGCGGCCTGCATCTTCTCCGCGTACCGGGTCCAGCCTCCGGGGCTCGACCCATTGAGGGAGGCGATCACCGGGATGGACAACGCCTCCTTGGCCCGCTCGATGTGCTCAAGGTACTGGCCAGGGCCGATATGGTAGCCCTCGGGATCGGGCAGGTAGGAAGTCGCCTCTGCGAAGCCCGCACCGGCGGCTTCCATCGCCATCACACCCTTGGCCGCCGCGAGGATCTCTTCCTCGAAGAGCGAGGGCAGAACGATCGCGGCGATGCCGCTGTCTTCCAGGTGACGAAGGGTGTCCAGGCTGGCGCCGAGGGGCGAGGCCCCGCAGACCAGTGGATTTTTCATTTCGAGGCCGAGATAGGTCGTAGTGAGGTCCATCGTGTGTCCTTTCGCCTCTCAGGTGTCAGTTGCTATCGCCGGTGGCGCCGGAGTCGTAGTTCAAGGAGGCCAACTGCTTGTACACGTCAAACCGTGCCCGGACCGCTCGCTGGGCTTTGGCCATCAATTCCCGGGCTCGCTCGGGATCGGTCTTTGTCAGCATGCGGAAGCGGTTCTCCGTCATCGCGAACTTCTCGAAAGAGATGGTCGGTGGTTTGGAGTCCAGCTTCAGAGGATTCTCACCGAGAACAGCTCGGCGGGGATCGAAGCGGAAGAGGGGCCAGGCGCCGGAGTCGACGATCGCCTGTTGGTGATCCAGGGCGTCACCCATGGAATATCCGTGAGCGATGCAGTGGGAGTAGGCGATGATCAGCGAGGGTCCAGGATAGGACTCGGCCTCCTGGAAAGCCTGGATCGTCTGCCGGTCCTTGGCGCCGAAGGCAACCTGGGCAACGTAGACGTGCCCGTAGGCCATCGCCATCAGGCCCAGGTCCTTTTTCTCAATCGTTTTACCGGCCGTGGCAAATTTTGCTGTTGCGGCCATCGGAGTTGCCTTGGAGGCCTGGCCGCCGGTGTTGGAGTAGACCCCGGTGTCCAGGACCAGAATGTTGATGTCGCGACCGATGCCGAGCACGTGGTCGAGGCCGCCGTAGCCGATGTCGTACGCCCAACCGTCACCACCAACCGCCCAGACGCTCTTTTTGACCAGGTAGTCCGCAACCAGAGCCAACCGCCTGCTTTCGAGGCTGTCGATGGACCCGATCTTGGCTTTGAGTTCGACAACTCTTTCCCGCTGAGCAGCAATGCCGGCCTCATCGCCCATGTCCGCGTCGAGGAGAGCGCTGACCAGGGTGTCTCCGATGTCGGCTGAGAGGTGCTTGAGCAGATGTTCAGCGTGGACCCTCGTCTGGTCAACCGCCAGCCGGAAGCCCAGGCCGAATTCGGCATTGTCTTCAAAGAGCGAGTTGGACCAGGCGGGACCCCGTCCATCGTCGTTGGTGCAGTAGGGGGTTGTCGGCAGATTGCCGCCATAGATCGACGAACAACCTGTGGCGTTGGAGATCATCGCCCTGTCGCCGAAGAGCTGAGTCAGAAGCTTGACATAGGGTGTTTCGCCGCAGCCCTCGCAGGCGCCGGAATACTCGAACAGGGGTTGCAGGAACTGTGAGCCCTTGACGTCGATCTTGACCTTCGTGCGGTCGACCTCCGGCAGGGAGAGGAAGAAATCGTAGTTGATGCGCTCCTGCTCCCGGAGGGGCATCTGCGGCACCATGTCCAAGGCCTTGTGGCGCGGGTTGCTCTTGTCCTTGGCCGGGCAGACCCTGACACACAAGGTACAGCCCGTGCAGTCCTCCGGCGCCACCTGAATCGTGTACTTCGCGCCCGGGAAGTCCTTGGCCTTGAAGTCGACGGCCTTGTAGGTGTCCGGGGCCCCGTCGAGTTCTGCGGGATCGTAGACCTTGGCGCGGATGGCGGCGTGGGGGCAGACCAGCACGCACTTGTTGCACTGGATGCACAGATCCTCGTCCCAGATCGGGATATCGATGGCGATATTGCGTTTTTCCCACTGAGTCGTGCTCAAGGGCCAGGTGCCGTCCGGCGGGAAGGCCGAGACCGGCAGCATATCGCCCTTGTTGGCCAGCATCACGGCGTTGACCCTTTTGACCATATCCGGCGCATCGTCGGAGACGATCGGCGGGCGGCGTCTGTCGGTCGAAACGGTTGCCGGAACCTCGAGCTGGTGCAGATTGGCCAGCGTAGCGTCGACTGCCCGGTAGTTGAGCTCGACGATTTCGTCGCCCTTGGCGCCGTAGGTCTTCTTGATCGCGCCCTTGATCTTGGCGATGGCCTCGTCGCGGGGCAGGATTCCGGAGATCGCGAAGAAGCAGGTCTGCATGATCGTATTGGTCCGGCGGCCCATGCCGCTGTCCTG
>DAOWGJ010000263.1 GCA_030637505.1 Holophagae bacterium | reverse complement strand
CGACAGACTGTCACCGAGCCGAATACCCGCGCTGTCGATCTCAAGGCCTTCTATCTCCCGGTGCGACAGCAGAAGCACCCTGATTTTTTCTAACAGTTCGTTCCTATTGGATGGTTTGTGGATTAAGCGATTCTCCACCATATCCAGACGGCCGACGCCGTTGGCCCCACCAACCTCGTTAAGGTAGGAGAACAATCCCAAGGGATCACTGACCTCGTGACCGTCATCCAGGTTCTTCACCCTGATGGGTACTCCGTCCTTGAACTCGATGGAAATTCTGGTCGGCTTGTCGGGCGCCAACTCAGGGCTGACGGTCTTGGAATAGATCTCCTCTCCCGCGTGGTATGCGGGATCCTCGAGGATTCCGGACTCATGACTGATGTGCAGAAGATTGTCGTCCTCACTGAAGGATTTCCCGGTCGTAGCCTTGACCTCGATGCCGTGTTCAGCGGCAAAGGCCAGAAGATCCGGGCGGCCTTTGAACTGCGCCAGAAACTCGTTGTCCTTCCACGGAGCGATGACCTTGATCAGTGGGTTGAGGGCGTAATAGGCCAGTTCAAACCGGATTTGGTCATTGCCCTTCCCCGTCGCTCCGTGGGAGACGTAGGTCGCGCCTTCTGCGTCTGCAATTTCGATCTGACGTTTGGCGATGATCGGCCTCGCAATCGCCGTCCCCAGGAGGTAGCGCCCCTCGTAGATCGCATTGGCCTTGAATGCCGGGAAGATATAGTCCGTGACGAACTCTTTCTTGAGGTCCTCGATGAAGACCTTCGACGCGCCGGTTTCGATAGCCTTCTTCCGGACCGCCTCGAAGTCTTCTTCCTGACCGACGTCCGCGACGTAGGCGATAACCTCGAAACCCTTCAGACTGAGCCACTTCAGAAGAACCGATGTATCCAGTCCGCCACTGTATGCAAGAACGACTTTGTTGCTCACAACACCCTCCAACCAACCCGCTGTTCACCTTGACAGCCTACTCCTCAACAAAGTGTAAACCCAAATGCCGGGTTTCGGAGATTTTCGGATTGACGGTTTCTCCCGCCCGCACTCCCTCTTTCCATGACCAGCTGTTCCCGGACAACGAGGAGTGGATGAACTCGCCAACACAATGGCGGTCATGAAAGCTTCCAGCTCTTCCTGGAGTCAGGGGTCTACCGAGCGTATGCCGAGCAACACCTGAAGTCTGAGCAGGTTGACGACGTTGATATTAACGAACTCATCGGGCAGAACCAGTAGGCGGCTGACAGGCCTGACAAAAAGCCGTCAACTGTCACCAAGGCGGTTGATGCGTTCCTTGGCCTCGTCCATCACGTCGGTGATATTCAGCCGGATCCATTGCTCATCCATCCACTCCTGAGGCCGGACGTCGATGCCCTGGACGACGACACCAAAATGGAGGTGGTCACCCAGCACCGAACCGGTGACTCCGGTATTGGCGATGACAGCATTGGCTTCAACCCTGTCACCAGCTTTGACGTGAATCATCGAACAGTGTCCATACAGCGTGTAGAGGCCCATGCCGTGATGGATGATCGGCATATTGCCGTAGATACCGTTTTCATCAGCAAAAACGACCTCACCACCATTCTGCGGCGTGATCTGAGCCTGCTTGACACTCGCCATATCCAGCCCGAGATGATAGGACTCACTGACCCGTTTCCCCTCGTAGCGGTAATAGCGATGATCACCGAAATCACCGAGGATCTTCCCGTTTCTCAACGGGTACATTGCATTGATCGAGAAGGTGTCGATCATCTCATCAGGCACGTGCGAGGTCGTTTCTTGAATCAAGGATTCATTGGCGGCGCGTACTTCTTCGTTGATGATTTTGAATTGTTCGATCCGTCCTTCCACACCTTGCGTCTCGTGATATTCCTGAGCCAACTCTCGAATCTTCCCTTCAAGATATCTCTCTGAAAGCGTCAGTTCTCGTGTTCGATAGTCAACTTCTTTCAGATAGAGTGAGATCGACGCTTTCGACACATTGCCCGCTTCGTCCTCTGCCACCAGGGTTGCCCCGAAATCGTCAACCGTAACCGGCCAGGCGATTAACGAGACAAAGAACCCCTCCTTGAAAAAGGGCTGACCCTTAAACCTTTCTCCGGTCTTCGTTTCAACATGGAAATCTCGTAGATTTGGATCGGCAACGCTATAGACAACCAGTGCGGACCCGCCCTTTCCGATACCGTATGAGTTCGTAATGATGCTCACGAGCGGGCGCTTCGTGTCGATGATCAGGGGAAACTCATGCTTGCGGACATTGCCCGAAAGAAAGTTCCACTTGCTGGCGTCCGCCGCCTCAACGGTGATGACGACTTCATTGGTCTTGAGTTGAGATACGCTCTCCGGCACCTCGGCTCTGACCAACACATCATGTTTGGGTTCAACAAACTGCTCGTGACCAAGGTCATAGCTCGTTGCACCGTCTTTCAGCGTGACGGTGTAGCTTTTCAGGCCGCTTTCGTCATCCAGCTGGAACACCAGTGGCGTCTTGAGATTCCAATAGCCGTTGTTGCCCACCAACGACACCTCAGGTTTGCTCCGCTCAAATTCGGGTGAGGTGAAGACAAAGAGCCCGGCACCGATGGCGGCTATCAACAGGAGCATGGCAATGATTGACCTTGAATTTCGACTTTTTCTCACGATCGTTCCTTACTCCGGGTCAGTACCGACAGAAACCTGATCAACACCCCGAACCAGGTGTTGCAACTTTTCGGGAATCTCAAAGCCCTCTGGGTTGTCCTGCACCTTCCAGCGTTTGTGCAGCCATAACCACTGGCCCGGGTCCTTGCGGATCCAATCTTCGATGATGGCATTGAGACGCTCTGTGTTGTGACGAATGTCCGAGTCCAAGTCGCCGTGAGGGCGCTCCATCTCAAAAGGTTCGACCGTCATGTCGAAATGACTGGTGTTACGACGCCTGTACATGACGGCTGTCACCACCGGAGCTCCCGTGTCAAAGTGGAAACGCGCCGGCGCCGGTGTTGTCGATGCCAACATGCCGAAGAACTCGCAAACGAGGCCCCGATACCGGTTCATATGCTGGTCTGCGATCAGCGCCACGATCTTGTTGTCGGCCAGCGTCTGCCGGATGACGTCACTGGACTTTCGTGGCGAAATCAAGGTCACCCCTGTGCGCTCTCGGAGGGCCCCGATGAAGTCCTGGGCCGGCTTCCAGTGGATGTCCTTGACCACAACGTGCATCGGATAGCCCAGAATGGCCTGGCTGTAGCCCATCAGGTCGATACTGCCGACATGGGAAGCAACCACGATGCAGCCTTTGCCCTGCTCGAGAGCCCGATCGATATGCTCCATCCCCGTTGGGTGCACATCTTTCAGGCTCCGCTCTCGTGTGTACTCTACGGCGCGCAAGAGTTCCACCGCCCCGATCGCCTGAATATCGATGCAACGGCGCACGATCCGACGACGTTGGGTGCGGCTCAGCTCACCTCGATAGGCCATTTGAAGATTTCGATGTGCCACACCTCTTCCCACAGGAAGGAACCAGTACCAAATCCAGGCAAGAAAGCGGCCGACGGCACGCGCCAGGCCAATCGGCATGGCGCAAAACAGGCGACTCAGCAGGAGCATCATGCTGGAAACTCCTGTCCTACTCTGGATCTGCGATGCAGGAGATATCGTCCGGTGGCGCCGGCAACCAAGCGCCCTCCGGCGGCCCCTGAGCGGCCTCCCAGTCAGTGAAAACGAAGGTGCTGACGGCCCCCTGGGGATCAGAGACGACGACCCGGGCCGGGAGCCCGTTCTTGCCGGTCACGATCTCAACCCTCGCAACTCCCCCGGCCTCGCGGGGTATCAAAATCAAGCTGCGTTCGCCATCCGCGACGATGGAGAACTGCGCCAGCGCCGCTCGAGGGTCCAATACGGCAATCAGAGGAATCCTCTCCCACTCCTCGGCGGTCAGAATATGCTCGTCACAACTCAGGTTCTCAAAATCCAGAAGGCGGACCAGGCGACCCTTGAGGCCCATCCAGCGAACGACCGGACTCCCGGTTGAGAAAAGCGCCCTGTCGGGCCACGCCACCCACACCTGACCACTGACCTGCTCTCCAAGACTCATACCCGGCGGAACGTACTCCTGGGCGTACGAGGCCGTCCAGGTCGACCGGGTCCGAAGAGCGGTACCCAAAGCCTGCAGGCGCTCCATCGCGGGATCTCGGTCGGCCACCGCCGTACCGGAAACTAAAAGGGTGATTGCTGCAAGAACAGAAACAAAGAAACGGTAGGTGTAGCCCGAGCTACATTGAGGATTTCGCGATTGAGGGCAAGCCGAAGGCAGGGACCCGCTCCGGCGGCAGCCGGAATGGGCGTCAGTGCAGTTTGGATGCGAAAACATGGAGTTATTTTCTCCTGGGCCCTTAGTGTTTGAAATGGCGTCGGCCCGTCAGAACCATCGCAACACCAAGTTCGTCACAGGCCTCGACGACGGCACTGTCTCGAATGGACCCGCCCGGCTGAATCACGGCCTGGACGCCCGCCTGATGCAGGGCTTCCACGCCGTCCGGGAAGGGGAAGAAGGCATCCGAGGCGGCCACAGAACCCTTGAGGTCATGTCCCATCTCGATGGCCTTGGACACGGCAATCTTGGCAGCGTCAACCCGGCTCATTTGCCCAGCCCCGATGCCGAGAATGCGATCCTCGGCGCCGACGACGATGGCATTGGACCCGACGTGCTTGACGACTCTCCAAGCCAGCTCCAGCGCCCGGTCTTCGACCTCGGTCGGCGTTCTTTGAGTCGCCACCTCTCGGTTTTCGCCGTCCCATCCGTGGTCTCCCTGCTGGATCAGGTAGCCGCCGTCGATGGCCTTGACCACGATGGCGGTCGCATCCGCCCTCTCGGCTTGAAGTACCCGCAGGTTCTTCTTGCCCGCGAAGACTTCGAGGGCATCTTCGGTGAAGCCGGGTGCGACGACGACCTCGGCAAACTGTTCGACAACCTTTTCGGCAAAGGACCGGTCGACCGGGCGATTCGCGGCAATAACCCCCCCAAAAGCCGACACAGGGTCCGTCGCTCGAGCCTTGAGGAAGGCCTGGTCCATCGCGGCGTCCAGGGCCACGCCGCAGGGGTTGGCGTGCTTGATGACGGCTACGCCCGGACCGGGAAGATCCCATACCAGTCGCCAGGCTCCGGTTGCATCGCCAAGGTTGTTGTACGACAGCTCCTTACCCTGAATCTGCCGTGCCGAAGCCATTCCACGAGACGGTATCGACCGGGCCAGCAGGCCCCACTGGTGGGGATTTTCACCGTACCGAAGGGCCCTTTCGTTCCCCATCAGAAGGTCATGAGCCACCTCCGCCGCCCGTGAAGGTGCGCCACAGTTGATCAGACCGGGAAGGTGGGTAGAGATCGCCGCGTCATATGCAGCCGTGTGACGGTAGGCCTTGATCGCCAGCCGTTGGCGGGTCTCCTGCGTGATCTCCCCGGCGGCCAGTTCCCGAAGAAATTCGTAGTAATCCTCGGTATCGACCAGGACCGCGACACGCGCATGGTTCTTGGCCGCCGCCCGGATCAGACTGGGACCACCGATATCGATCTGTTCGACCGCCTGGTCCAGCGTCACACCGTCTGTGGCCACGGTCTCCCGGAAGGGATAGAGGTTGACCACGACAACATCGATCTCCGGCAGGTCCATCTCGGCCAACTGATCCCGATGCTTCGGTGTCGGCGCCGCGAGAATACCCGCGAAGACTTTGGGATGGAGCGTCTTGACCCGGCCGTCGAGAATTTCCGGAAACCCCGTAAAATCACTGACTTCGGTTGGGTGGCAACCCGCTTGTTTCAATGCCCTCGCCGTTCCGCCGGTAGAGAGAATCGACCAGCCCAAACCTTCAAGGCCCAGGCCGAGACGATCCAGGCCGTTCTTGTCCGAAACAGAAATCAGTGCCGTGCCGCCCATTCTCCGCCTCCCCGAGAGCGCATCCTATCACTGTCCAACACCGTGGAACCGGAACCAAATCGGAACCGACCGCCGGCCGAGTCGAAAATCACTCGCGCATGACGGCCAGGGAAGTCAGGGCCGAGTTGAGACCGTTCGTGATCGTGCGAGAGCCGATGCCCTGGCGAATCCTCCGGCACCGTTGACCATCCTTCAGCAAGGCAAGGACAGCCATACGAATCTTTCCGACATCGAGGTCGGCTTTGTCCAACAGACCCAGCCTGGAGCACTGTTTCAGTCGATTCCGCTGGTCCTCGGCGAAGGGAACTGAAACGCAGACCTGGCGATGAGCAAGGACCTGTCCAATCAAGCCGGCGCCCCCTCCGCTGACAATCAACTCAGCATCATGAAGAAGATCAATCAAAAGCTCGTTCGGGAGATTTCCCACCGTGATCACCCTACTCCCGTTGATCTCCTCAGCCGGATGAGAACGGCCTCCCACGACGACCGCGCTCAGACCGGATGCCTTCGCAACCTCCTCGGCGGCTTGCGCGAAGACCTCAGGAGCCATCCGATCATCACCACTGAGATCGCCTCCGCCATGGCAGAACAGCAGATAGGGCTGGGAGGCGACTCCGAGTTTCCGGCGCAGATCTCCCCGCCGCTTCTCCTGCGACGGGTGGAAGATTGAACCCAAAAACAGGGGGCTCAATTGTCCCGTCAATCGGACCTTCAATGCCTCCCAGCCAGTCAGGTCTCCCAATGCCGCCTCCGGTTGGGCGATCCAGTGTTGGGTAATGAGCCTCATGCGGTCCGGCCGAAAAGCCTTACGGCGCCTTCTCGGCCGAGAACTGATGAATACGATCTTGGCGCCGTTCTCCCGCGCACAGCGCATCTGCGCCTTCCTGCCGGCATTGTCAAAAATGACAACTTCGGGTTTGCTGCACCGAATCAGGTCGTTGACCTCCTTCACATGAAAGGTGGGGGAACGATCAGTTAAGACAGTCTCGAACGGAAGATCCCCGGAGTACGGCGCCGCCCGGCTGACCACGAACTGAATTCGGTCGCCGGGCCAACGTTCTTGTACGGCCTCAGCGATGATCCTGCAACGCATGAATTCCCCAGAGCCGATGGCGTTGGACACCGGGAGGAAAAGGAGGGAGCGCGTCATGGGCGGTCTCCGGTCGCAATCCGTCTGATGCCGACCTTGGCCCTCTTGATGCCACCGCGCAGCCAGGCTCTCCGGATCAGGCCAGGGAGGTTTGAGCCGTCGTCGCCGGTTCCACGTTGATTATCAGCCATGATGCGACTGATCAAGAGACCGTCATCCCCGATACCGTCGGCGTCGAACATACACCCCACGACCGGATTTCGCCGTTGAACCTCCTTCAGGTGCCTTCGGTTCAGCCTCGATGCACCGAACGGAACGGAGAACGGCACCTGGGATACTCCCACGAGGTCCGCAACAACACGGCAAGACTCTACGATCTCGTGCTCGATGGCCGCGGGCCTACCCATCAGACTCATGCGAGGATGACTGAGGGAGTGTGCCCCGAGAGTGAAACCGTCGGCCGCCAACCGGAGAACCTGTCCGCGCGTGAGGTAGGGACTTCGATCCTCCAGAAAGGCAGCGCGGTCGATTCCCAGGACCGATGCGGCGGCCTCGATCGAGTCCACTCGATCATGGAAGAGATGACGCAACCAGCGGACAAGGCCCTCGGCAGAAGGAAAACGACGATGAGCGGAGATCCCGATCCGGCGTCTCAGATCAGCTTCTTCGGTGGAGGATGCTGTGCGCAAACGTTCAATGCACAAAGAGATGAGGTTGCGGTGAAACAGGCGCCGATTGTCCAGGAAATCGGTGGTCAAGAAGAAGGTGGCCGGAATCTTGTGGCGGAGCAGAATCGGAGCAATGACGGTCGCCGACTCGGAGAAACCATCGTCAAAGGAAACGTGGAAGGAACCACGGGGAAACCGCTTGCCCGACCTTCGCGCGGCCGCGACCTCCTCGTAATTCAAGACCGGACCTGTAGCCGCCATCCACCTGAGATCGGACTCAAACTCGGTGGGAGTCTTGCAATCCAGAACATGGGCGAGGTGGGGTTGTCGGGTATTCGAGACGCAATGATAACCCACGGCCATAGGAAGCCGCCGGAAGAAAAGACCGGTGCGGCCCCACGAAGGAGGTCCGGTAGAGTCCGCCTTCCTCTCGGTCAGGTTCGCAATTTCCATTTTGAGATACTAGTGTAGTGCGTCTAAAGTCTCTACCACCTCTTGGCGGCCCTCCACACCGGTGGCTGCGTTACTCCTCCTTGAAGTAGTCAAACTACGACTGCGTCGTCGCGTCTTGCCACCGGCGCGGATAAGCGCAAACT
>DAOWGJ010000266.1 GCA_030637505.1 Holophagae bacterium | reverse complement strand
AGCCTCGGAAGCGCCAGAACCGTCGTGTCGACCAGACAGTCGATGGCGCCCAGGACCTGGTCCAGCGAGCGGTCGTCCAGCACGAGTGGATCCACGACAGCGTCGCCGGCGGGCACGGGGAGGACATTTGGATGATGCGGTCGGCGTCATCGTGACCCTGACCGCCGGTCAGGCCCAGATGGTCAAGGAGTACAACCGGATGCAGGCTGAGCGGGCTTCACGTCAGGCGGAGTTGAGCCGAATCCTGGAACGGGCCGGGCGGGAGATGGCCGAACTGGGCAACCGACGTCAGACGCTGCAAACGGCCAGGCAGGAGATGGACCGACGCCTGGACCGACTCAATCGGCAGGAACGCTCAGCGGAAAGCCAATTGGCCGACATGCGGGCTCGGGAGGCGGCCCTCGAACGGCTCCTGGCTCTCGTCGGGCAGAAGAAACGCTTCGCGGCCAAGGAGTCCATTCAGCGGTACCGGGGGGCTCTGCCGTGGCCGGCCCCAGGGCGAGTTGTCAGGACCTTCGGAAAGCACTTCCTGCCCCGGTATTCCACCTACACCGTATGCAACGGCTTGCGTCTCGCCGTGGCTCCAGGTGCCTCGGTCAAGGCGTTGTTCCAGGGCCAGGTCGCCTACGCCCGCCATTTCAAAGGGTATGGCAACATGGTCGTCGTCGACCACGGCGGGGAGTTCTTCTCGCTGGTGGCCGGGCTGTCCTCAATTCACGTTCGGTTGGATCAGAGGGTGGACATGGGAACACGATTGGGCGTTGCAGGGTTGAAGAAAGAAGACGGTAACTTGTATCTGGAGATCCGAGTTGGTGGGAAACCGCAGGATCCCAAAGGGTGGCTTCAGTTGAAATAAGGGTCTGCCCGGTTGAGAGGATGACAATGGCACGATTTCGAACTTGGTTTCTGGTTTTATCGGTGGTTTGCCTGCTGCTGTTCGCGGGTCTGTTGCGCGCCGGCCTCAGCGGCGAGGACCGGGAGGACCTCTTCAGGTCACTGGGCATTCTGACGGAGGTGGTTCACCTTGTAGAAAACGAGTATGTCGACGAGCTGAATGACCAGGCCTTGTCGATGGCTCTCGATGCCGGGCTCTTGGAGAGCATCGACCCGTGGGCGGCGGTCGTGCCCGAGACCGATGTCGATAGCTATCGTCGCCTGGTGGCTGAGCCACCGGCCTTCGGGTTGTTCATCGGTGGCCGATTGGGTTTGGCGGCTGTCCGTTATGCCATTCCCGGCTCGCCTGCCGCCTCCGCGGATCTCCAGTCGTGGGAAGTCATCGAAAAGGTCGGTGGCGTCTACACTCGAGGCCGGCCCTTGTGGCAGATTCGCCTCGATCTTGCCCAACGCGAGGCGGCTGGGCAGAGCGTGGAGCTGACCGTGGTCGATCGCCATGTCGATGAGCGTCGCGACGTCGTTCTGGACGCCGTGGAGTGGTCGCCTGACCCGATGGTGGTCACCAAGCAGGACGGCGTGCAGGTCATCAAGCTCAACGTGCTCGAGGTCGGAGTGGCCACCGAGTTGAAGAAGGTTGTTGAGGCAGGGCAGCCGGTTGTGATCGACCTCAGGCGAACGGTGTGGGGCTTCGAATCGGAGGCCGTTGCCGTGGCGGATGTCTTCATCGACGATGGTGTGATCGGCAGCCGGTCCGGACGCCAGGCCGGAGAAGAGCTGTTTGAGGCGACTGAGGGCCGGGTCCAAGGGGCGCCCCCGGTGGTTTTGATTGGTCCGGATACCGAGGGCGTCGGAGAGATCCTGGCGTCGGCCCTGGGTCGCCACGGCAGTCCTCTGGTTGGGTGGGACAGCGCAGGACACGCACCTCACATGCGTTTCGTCCACTCCGGAGGGTTGCACCTCTGGATCCCCGTCGCCCAGTGGCTCGGAGACGACGGTGAGCCGATCACCGGCGCTGGGCTCGAGCCCTCGGAGAAGGTCGAGTTCTTCGGGGTCGTGGACGGGGACGAGGACGAGGACGGTGACGAGGACAAGGTCGAGGAGGTGGACGCGGTCTTGGCTCGCGGCATCGAACTGGCTCTGGAGGGGGTTGAGGCCGAGGAAGTTCCCCTCGCCGACGCGGCCTGAGGACCGGTGGATCGTGGCCGCCCGTAAACGCTCCCGCCGTGTAAAATCCGGACGAAATTCCTGGCTCATTCCCGTCCTGGGAGTGGCATTGATCGGTTTCGTCGCGGCATTGTGGATGCTGTTTCGTCCGGCGGAATCGGGCCCGGCCGACGCCAAGCCCAGGGGGGACTTCGCCGAAGTGATTCGGCAGATTGCCGCTCGACGGGGCGAAGACCACGAGCGGCGGCGGGAAGACGATCCAATCCGCAAGGAGGGCGACGTCTTCGTTCGGACCTGGCGGCTGGAGTTGCCGGACGGTGTGGCTCTTCAGGCCCTGTGCTCGGACCTGGAAGCCGAAGCGGCCCGATGGGGCGCTCCGGTGACATACGGGGCTGAGGACTCTCGGGGCGGCCGGAGAGTCCGGATCGATTTTGGGAACGAGGCCTTCGACATCCACGTCGTGTCGGCGCCCGGCGCCCCGAAACCGACGCCGACACCGGAGCCTTTGCCTCCGACGCCGACCCCCACACCTCGGCCTCCTCCACCACCCGGGGCGCGGGGTGAGCTGGTGATCCTGTTGGACGACGCGGGCCAGAAGATGGATCTGGTTCCACGGGTGGCGGCCCTGCCGGCGGCGGTTGGGGTGGCCGTTTTGCCGTTTCTGCCCTCGAGTTCCGAAACCGCTGTTGCCTTGTACCGGGCCGGACATGAAATCTGGTTGCACCTCCCGATGGAGCCGCACGGCTATCCGGCCAACAATCCCGGGCCGGGCGCTGTATTCGTCTCGATGGCTGAGGGTGAAATACGAATGACGGTTCATTCCGCCCTGAACAATGTGCCCCACGTCGTCGGGATGAACAATCACATGGGTTCCAAGGCGACGGCTGATTTGACGACGATGACCTGGGTCATGCAGGAGATCAAAGGACGGGGCATGGCTTTCATCGATTCCAGGACTACGGTGGATACCGTCGCAGAGACTGCGGCGAGGGCTCAGGGCGTCAAAACCGGCCGGCGCAACGTCTTTCTGGACAACAATCGGTCGGCCTCGGCGATCCGGCGCCAACTGGACGAAGCGGTGTATCGGGCCCTGATCGACGGCCGGGCTGTTGCGATCGGTCACATGGCGGCGGTGACCGTCGGGGTTCTTGAGGATGAGTTGCCGGGCCTGGAGGCTCGGGGTATCACGTTGGTTTCCCCGACGGAGGTGTTGGAGGAGGTAGGGATTCGATGTAGGGTGGGCCTTGGCCCACCACCACGGCACTCATCAGTCATTGGTGGGCCAAGGCCCACCCTACATCTCTGTTACTGGGTCTTGGCTCTGGCTTCGCCTTGAGCCCAATCTCACGTAGGATAGCCCCAGTGGAGGATTGCATGGATTTCAAGTGGACAGTTACCACTCTGGTTGCGTTTGCCTTCGCGGTCACAGCGATTATCGGGTGTGGCGGCGGAAGCCGCGATGCCGGTAACGAACCGGTAACGGAGACCTTCGATGTCGTCGGGATGACCTGTGAAAGCTGTGAGGAAGCGATTGTCCACACCGTCGGGCAGTTGAAGGGAGTCGATATGGTCGAGTCTCGACACGACCCGGGCACTGCCACTGTCTTGTACCGGCCCGGCGAGGTCACCAGGGAAGGGATCGTCACGGCGATCGAAGGCCTGGGCTACACGGTTGTCAACCCGGAGAAGTGAGGCGTCATGGAGTGGTTGATTGCGATCGGTGTCCTCAATCTCGTGCTGATGTGCCTGATTGTCGTTCTCGTGGCGCGACAGGAGATGAAACGGCGCGAGCAGGAACGGGCGTGGTCGCAGCGGGAAGCCCAGTTGCGGGATGCGGTCGGTGTCGCCGCGGCCCAGGGCCAGCAGGTCGTCGAACGTCGGATTGGCGAATTTGAAAAGGCCGTCGGTGGGGACTCCTCTCAGCTTCGGGAGGTGTTGCTGGAGAGGTTCGGCGCCCTCAATATCGAGATCGTCGAACAGCTGGCCGCCGGGAGAACTTCGAGTCAACACGCCCTCGGTGAATTCAAGGGTGAGGTCAAGGGGGTCTTGGCCGAACACGGGCGAGCCTTCGAACAGCGTCAAGGGGAAGCCCTCAAGACATTGCAGGACAGTCTCCGGGATGGCACAAAGGATATCCGAACTCAGGTCTCGGAGTCCCTGACGAAGAGCGCCGGAGAGTTGGGCAAGAGGGTCGAGCAACTGACCGAACGCACCGACGGCCGCCTCAAGGAGATCAGCGGACAGGTCGAGAAACGCCTGGCCGAGGGATTCGAGAAAACTACCGAGACCTTCATCAGCGTCTTGCAGCACCTTGAAAGGATCGACGAAGCTCAGAAAAAGATCACCGAATTGTCCGGAAATGTCGTCAGTCTCCAGGCTGTCTTGACCGACAAGAGTTCTCGGGGTGCTTTTGGGGAAGTCCAACTCAATACACTGGTGCGCAACCTCATGCCGGAGTCTGCGTTTGAATTGCAAAAGGTCCTGAGTACCGGAAATCGGGTCGACTGCATGTTGTTTCTGCCGGATCCCACCGGAAACGTTTCCATCGATGCGAAGTTCCCGCTTGAAAACTACCGCACAATGGTTGACCCGGAACGGGGAGACCAAGAAAAGACGGTGGCGGAGAGGCTGTTCAAACAAGACGTCAAGAAACACATCAAAGACATTTCGGAGAAATACATCATCCCGGGCGAAACGGCGGATGGGGCAATGATGTTCCTCCCGGCCGAGGCGGTTTTTGCGGAGATTCACGCCCATCATCCCGATCTCGTACAATTTGCACAAAATCGGCGGGTCTGGATGGTATCTCCAACCACGTTGATGGCAATCTTGACGACGGCCGGCGCCGTGCTCAAGGACGAGGCCACCCGACGGCAGGTCCACATCATTCAGGAACACCTCAGGGCCCTGTCCGGGGACTTCGGCCGCTTTCAAGAGAGGATGGACAAACTGGCCAAGCACATTGACCTGGCCCATCGAGACGTCAAAGAGGTCCATACTTCCGCCGGCAAAATCACCAGCCGTTTTTCGAAGATCGAGAAGGTCGAGTTGGAAGACGGCGAGCCGGCATCGGCCGGGCTTTTGACGGACTCCGAGGACTGATGACTCGTCGGCAGGCAATCGCAGCATCAACGCCTTTTGGCTTCGGTTCCGCCGGTTTGAGTGTGATCCTGGCCGTCGGATTGTTGGGCTGTGGAACCGATGGTCTGATCCCGACGTCCATCGTTCCCGAACCTCAGCGAATCGTCTCGATGTCGCCGGCCTTGACCGAAACGCTGTTTGCACTGGGTGTGGGTGACCGGGTTGTCGGCGTGACCCGGCTCTGCCTCTATCCTGAAAAGGCCCTCGATCTTCCGAAGGTCGGTGGCTACCTGGACCCCAACTGGGAGGCCATCGTCGCTTTGGAGCCCGATCTGGTGGTTTTGATGGAGAGTCATGCGGAGGCCGAGAGGCGCCTGGCTCGATTGGGTATCCAAACTGTTCGAGTCAACCAGCAAAAGGTCGCCGATATCTTGACCTCCTTTCAACAGCTTGCTCGTGCGTGCGGGGTGCTCAGCCGGGGCACTACCTTGCGGTCGGAGGTCGAGCAGAGTCTGGAACGCATTCGAATCACGGTGGCGGGGCGTCCTGAACCCCGCGTTATCATATCTGTCGGCCGGGAAGCGGGGTCCGGACATTTGGCTACCGTGTGGGCCGCAGGGCCGGGGACCTTCCTGGATGACGCTCTCAGACTGGCCGGCGGTGTCAACGCCGTACCTGGAGGTGTCGCGGGCGCCTACCCGGAAATCTCGATGGAGGGGCTGCTGCAACTGGACCCCGACGACATTCTCGATGTGATTCCGGAGCTTGAGGCCGACGGCATGGGCGCCGAGGTCGCTCTTGGCGACTGGCGGGGTCTGGGGTCTCTCCGCGCAGTTCGCGAGGGGCGGGTTCATGTCTTGGGCCGGCATTCTCTGTCCATACCAGGGCCCAGAGTGGCCGAGGTCGTGGAGGCATTCGCGAGAGTCCTGCACCCGGAGGCCCGGTGGCGGTAGGGGACGGGCGAGTGGTGTTCCGCCTCAGCGGACTGGGTGTCCATTTCAACGGTGCCCGGCTGCTGGACGACATCACCTTCGATCTCGGTCAGGCCGAATTTCTGACTGTCGTCGGGCCCAACGGCGCCGGCAAGACCACCTTGCTGCGGGTCTTGGATCGGTTGATCAAGCCGAGCGTCGGGGCCATCACCCTTGAGGGTGTGGATCTGGCTGGATTTGACCGGCGACAGCTGGCTCAGATCGTCAGCTATGTGCCTCAGACCGATCTCGGCAGCTCAGATTTTACCGTCAAGGCGTTCGTT
>DAOWGJ010000331.1 GCA_030637505.1 Holophagae bacterium | reverse complement strand
GTTGTGTTCTGCGCCTTGCAGCCGGACACTGGTGAGAAGGTCGGGTTGGTGTAAGACCGACCTCGCGAAGGTGGTTGGGTGGCATCTACCTGCCCTTCGGCCGACCGCCTCCCAAGTACATGTCCCGTGGCTCGAATCCTCCGACAAACGCCCCATTGGGTAACTTGACCCAGCCCAGGTGTACTAATATTCGGTATCGGGGGTGAGCAACGATGAAGACCAACGCAATCGTCTCGCAGAGAATCGAAGTGGCCCCGGGCCTGATGGTCATCCGGATCGTTCCGGACGGTTGGGAGTTTCCGGAATTCACTCCGGGCCAGTTCGGCGTGCTAGGTCTTCCGGGTTCTGCGCCGCGGTGCGCTCTGTCCGACCCCGAGGACGAGGCGCCGGACCCGGACAAGATGATTCGAAGGGCCTACTCAATCGCCTCATCCTCGGTTGAACTGCAACACCTGGAGTTTTACATCACGTTGATTCGATCAGGCGCTCTGACCCCTCGGCTCTTCGCCCTTCAGTCCGGCGACCGCGTGTGGCTCGGGCCCAAGATCACCGGGACCTTCACCATCGACCAGGCACCCGCGGACAAGCATCTGGTCCTGGTGGCGACCGGCACCGGCCTCGCCCCTTACATGAGCATGCTTCGTACGGTCCTTGGGTCAGACCCGGAACGACGATTCGTCGTCGTCCTGGGCGCACGTCACTCCTGGGATCTCGGGTATCACTCAGAATTGGTGACGATGGCCCGCCTCAGCCCCAACTTCACTTACCTACCGGTCATCAGCAGACCGCAGGAGGAACCCGTTCCCTGGCTGGGGACCACGGGCTACGTCCTCGATCTGTTCAAAACCGGCGCCGTCGAACAGGCACTGGGTTTTGCGGCTTCCCCCGATTCAACGGGAGTCTTCTTATGCGGGAACCCTGCGATGGTCGAGGGCATGATCGAGTTGTTGGCTACCGACGGCTTCAACGAACACACACGTAAGGAACCTGGTCACATCTACGTCGAGCGCTATTGGTAAGCCACCCAAGTAGAGCCGGAAGCGAGAGGGAGCCGAAGACCCGAGCCCGTGCCCGATGTCAGCCTTGTGGACTCGGCCGCTGCCTCACAGTTCCGCACCGCCTACCTGCATTCCGCTACCATGATGTCAGAGATGAGGAGGAAGAAATGAAGGTCTTTTCTGCCGTACTGATCGGAGCCCTGATGGCCATGGGCTGTGGATCACATCAACCTGAAGAAAGCCCGGCGCCGACCGCCACCTCCGAAACGCGGTCGATCGAAATGACGGTCGTGGCCGAGATGGCCCCTGACGAGGTCTTCGAGCTGTGGACCACAGAGGACGGCGCCAGTCGGTTCTTTGCGCCCGCGTCCGATATCGGCCGGGAGATCGGCGACCCCTACGTCATCATCTTCGACCCCGATACTGACCCCGAAGGCGCGAACCACGGCACGAAAGGGGCGACGATCCGTTCCTTCGAGCCGGGCAAACACATCGCCTTCGGCTGGACCTTCCCGCCCTTCGGCCCGGAGTTCAATACCGAGCCTTTCCCCACCTGGGTCGAGATCACGGTCGAACCGTTCGCCGGCAACCCATCCCACAGCCTCGTGCATTTCGCCCACCACGGCTTTCCGACCGACCCGGCCTGGGACAAGGTCTATGGGATTTTCAAAGACGGCAACTGGCCTCTGGTCTTGAACCGTTTGCTCGTTTTCTGCCGGGACGGCATCTCCCCGGCATGGGGCGATGCGGAAGGCGACGCCATCGACAAAGTCCTCCTCAAGGAAACCTCAATTCCCTCCCCAGTTACCGACGTCTGGAAGGCGTGGACCACCAAAGAGGGCCTCGAAGGATTCTTGTGTGAACACGCCACCCTTGAGCTGAGGCCCGGCGGACCCTACGAGGTCCTTTTCTCCGTGGAGGCTCCGGAGGGCCAGCGGGGTTCTGAAGGCTGCCAGGTTGTGGACGTCATCCCTGAGAAGCGCCTGACCTTCACCTGGAACTCCCCGCCGAGCCTTCCGGAAGTCCGCAATCAACGAACCAACGTCATCGTCGAACTGACACCCTCCGAGGACGGGCGGGAGACAACAGTCCGTCTGCTCTCTATCGGCTGGGGGACCGGCGAGCAATGGAACGCAAGCTATCGGTATTTCGAGGCAGCCTGGTCGACGGTGTTCGACTGGCTCGAGGCGTCGTTCGAAAGCGAAGTCGCGCCGGGCAAGTGAATCACTGAGGAGGCGACGCGGTTATTGACATTTTCCCAACAGATGACCCTCGGCTGACCGTATACCCATTAGAAGTCTCAAGCCTCGACCAACAAAGGAGCACCCCATGGGACGGACCACAGCTTTTCGATCTCTCATTCTGGCGACGGCCGTCATTGCATCGGGGTCCCTGGCGTTGGCGGATTGGAACGAAGGACTCGCGGCCTTCAATAGCGAAAACTACCAATCGGCGGCGGAGCATTTTGCCGAGATCACCCGAACCAACCCCTCCTGGCCGGGCGGTTACTACATGCTGGGCCGGTGCCAGTCGGAGCTGGACCAGTGGACGGAGGCCATCGAGAGCCTGCGAAAGGCGTTCGACCTCGACCCGTCAGATGCAGACGTCGTCATCGCCTTGAGCCGAGAATTGATGGCCGGCGAACAATTCGACCAAACCCGAGAAATCCTCGAATCCACGAGGCTCAACGAGTTGCCGCCTGCCTTGCGATCCGAGGCTGCGGCTTTGCTGGCCACGGCGATGGTTGAAGAAGGCGACGCCCAAGAGGCAATCGGCTTGCTCCAAGAATGCTTGGCTGGGGAAGGCGCCGATATGGCGCTCTTCCGTCTCCTGGGAACGGTCCAGACGCTCGAGGGCGACGACGAAGAAGCCTTCCTGAGTTTTTCCAAAGCCTTCGAGTCGGGCTCTGATGAACCCTCCGGTGAGGCCGCAACGCGAGCAGCTCTCACGCTCGCCGAGAACACCTCCGAGTCCGACGCGAAGATCGACTGGTACCGCCGAGCCCTGGCACTTGGGAGCCGATTGGCGACTGCATTTTCAAACGCCGAGTACGATATTCTGGCCGGCCAAGCCGCCTTGGGTGCTAAAGACGCAGAAGCCGCCGAAAAGTGGTTCAGGGCTGCCGTCTCAAAAAACGAACACAACCCCGAGACTCGGTACCTCCTGGGCCGGAGCCTCACTGGCCTGGGCCGAGACGACGAAGCCTACGATTCGTTTTCAGCGGCGCTTGCCTTTGGGCCTGATATTGAGTTGGCCCGGAGAATCCACGGCCGCATGGGCCGGATCGACGCCTGCCGCCTGGATCTCGACACGGCTTCGAAGCACTATCGCTCAGCCGGGAAGATCGATCGTGCACAAGAGATTGAAGCCTTGGCCGAGCAGTTTGCCGGGGCCCTGGCCCAACTCGAAAAACTGCGTGCCACGGTCAAAGAGATCCGGCAGATGGAACGACAACTCGCAGAACTGGGCGACACCCAGGGCGTGACCGCCATGCGCGAACGAGCCGCCGCCGAACAAACCAAGATCACCGAGATCGAAGAAAACCTCCAGGCCGTTCGCACCGCCCTGTGCCGGTAGGTAGCTGTCGGCTGTCAGCTGTCAGCTATCAGTAGGGGGGGCCTTGGCCCACCATAGGGGACGCCTCCGTTGGTGGGCCAAGGCCCACCCTACACTCGTCTTCGTTGTGCCTTTTTGTGGTTATTTCATTGACCGACGGAGCCTGGCTTGCAGTTCCTCAGGTAAGCGACGGCTGCCCTCACGGCGGGTCAAACCCGAGGCTCGATCGCCGACGCGCTTCAGAAAAGCGAAGACCTCCTCGGGATACTTTTTGCTGCATTCGCGCAGCGCCCAACCGATCGCCTTTCGAATGAAGAACTCGCGCTCGCGCAGTCGTTCCTCAAAAGTCGGCCAGGCGAATTCCTCTTCAAGCCGGGCTCGTCGAGCCGGAATGACATGGACCAGAATAGACGCCCGCCGGGTCCACATCCAGGGATCGTCACTCCATCCGCGGACCTCACGATAGGCCGGCATCCCCTCAGCCAGCACCAGGGGACCCAAAACCGTGCAGGCCAGTCCATCGAGCAGTGCCCAGCCTTTGCAGTTGCCGGTCATCGCTCGGATTTCCCCCAGATCATCGACGCCGAGCAATGGCGCCATCCGTCCCAACAACAGGAGACCGGCTACCCGCTCGTCGAAGTAGGACGACGCCCACAGTTGCCGAATCACCGGCAGGTGCTCCTCACGGGCGAGAGGTTGCCGCGCGGGGAAGACCTCGCGCACGATTGCCCGCTGCTGGGCCGCCTTGAGGCCGAAGAAAGCGAGGTCAGACTTGTGATAGCGCTGCTGGATCGCGCCGTCGGCAGGATTGCCGGCGGCCTCCATCAGCTCGCGAAGTCGGTGGATTCTGGAATCCTCTGAGGGCACGATCCGATCTTACTGTCTGCAGGCTCATCCGGCAATTCGACAGGAATTTCCGAACCGATCATTCCTAATAGCGTAGTCCAGTTTGGGAGGCGATCTCATGGGCAAGATTCTCAAACTACTGGTGACCGTCGCCATCATCGGCGGGGCTGCGGCGGTGGTGTACGGCTATATTTCCAAAAAGAACGACACTGGACCCGGTTTCACCTTGATCGAGGCCGAGCGCGGCGACATCACCGAGAAAGCCCTGGCGGTCGGCAAGATCGACCCTCGGGAGCAATTTCAGGTCAAGTCGAAGATCTCGGGCATCGTCAGCCGGTGCTTCGTCGAGGTCGGCGATCAGGTTGTTTCGGGAGATGCCCTCTTCGAGATCTCGCCCGATCCAACCCCCCAGGAATTGCTCAATGTCGACCACCGGCTTCGTTCGGCTCAAACGCGCTTCGACAAGGCCGAGGCCGATTTCGAGCGCGGACGCCAACTGCACGAGGACGGTCTGATGTCCAAGGGCGATATTGACACGCTCGAGGAGACCTTTCAGTTGGCTCGGGTCGCCGTTGAACAGGCGCAGGACAATCAGGAGTTGACCCGACAAGGCCGCGTCACCGGCAAGACGACTCAGGTCGAAACGACGATTCGAGCCAATGCCTCCGGCACGGTCTTGTCCCGAGCAGTCAACGCCGGGGACCCGATCGTGCCCCTGACCTCCTATCAGCCGGGTACCGAAATGGCAACGATTGCCAACATGAGCGACCTGATATTCAAGGGAACAGTCGATGAGATTGACGTCGGAAAGATCGCCGTCGGTCTGCCCTGTCGGATCAAAGTGGGTGCTCTTCCGGAGGCAATCGTCACCGGCAGCCTGTCGCGGATCGCCCCCCAAGCACAGCGCTCTGAAGGTGCGACCCTGTTTGACGTCGAAGTCGAACTGGACCCCAACCAGGGCATCCTGCTCAGAGCCGGCTACTCGGCCAATGCGGACGTCGTCATCCGTGAAAAGACCGACATCGTTTTGATCCCCGAACGCCTTTTGTTGTTTGAGGACGACGGCGCCTCGACCTTTGTCGAGTTTCCCGGTGAGGGACCGGAGGCCGAGCCGGTCAAGGTCGCAGTCGAGCTGGGACTCTCGGACGGCCTCAACGTCGAGATCCTTTCCGGACTCACCGACGGAGATCAAATCGTGCAGAGGCCACCGAGGGAGATCAATTGATGAAGGAGCTCTCAGCTCTCAGCTCTCAGCTCTCAGCTGGAAAGCCAGAGGGCCGAACCACTCCACAATCGGTCCGCCACCCACGCCCATGACCGGTTTCGGCTCTTTCTTCATGCAGCTGATTCGGGACGTATGGAGCCAAAAACTGCGGACCTTCTTGACCGCTTTCGGCATCGTGTGGGGCACCGTGGCGGTCAGCCTCTTGCTGGCGTTCGGCCAAGGGCTCTACATCCAACAGACCCGGAGTTTTGCCGGACTCGGTGACCGAATCGTCATCGCATGGCCGTCGAGAACCTCCCTGCCCTTCGAGGGCCTCGGCAAGGGGCGTCGCATTCGCCTTGACGAGAGTGACATCGAGTTCCTCAAGGCCCAGGTGCCGGCCATCAAGTCCATTTCCAGCGAATACGCCCAGGAACTCCAGGTCCGATT
>DAOWGJ010000267.1 GCA_030637505.1 Holophagae bacterium | reverse complement strand
TAGAGATGTTTCAGCGAGTTGGCCTCGCCTTCCCCCCTTTTTCGTCCCTCCTCGAATGCGGTCACAATCGCCGCGTACATCCGGTCGGCGTAGGAATTCTCTTCCCGGCCCCTTGAGTGACCGGGGTCAAGCTGCCACAAGCCGTTGATATTGGCGTAGGAGGTGTTGTGGGTGTGGCCGCAGAAATAGGCGTCCACCTCGTACCTCCTCAGAATCTGATAAAAAAGAAACGCATTCTCCGGGTCTTCGTCGAGCGAGTCCCCCTGGTGGCGGATCCGTCCGTTGTCCATGTCCGGCATCGGGATCAGCGGCTCGTGGCCGAATACGAATATATGCTCTTTGGTGGTGGCGGCCAGGTCAGATTCCAACCACTCCATCAGTTTGGGCACGATGAAGCCCTCAAGACCCCAATCCTTGACGCCGTCGTAATACTGATTCAAAACGACAAAATGGGTATTCCCCCAGTCGAAAGAATAGGTCGTCGCTTCGCAGCCTTCCGGGCCGCGGTTGACCACGTTCGGCACCTTCATGCCGTATTGGCGGAGATAGGCCATGGTCGAGGGTGACTCGGGATCGTGGTTTCCAAGCACCGGATACCACGGATAGTCGTCGCCGATGGTCTGGTCGATCATGTCCCGGGCCGCCGAGGGCGGGTCGGCATCGAGGTCTCCGGGACTGATCATGAACGCACCCTGGCCGACCTCCTTGATCTTTTCGCAAACTACTGAGAATCCGCCGGTTGCGGCCTTTCTCATGTCGGCGGCCACGATGAAGACCAGGGGTTCCTCGCCCTCCTGCGTGACGGCGGCGGCGGGCGCCACACACCCCAGGAGGATCGCAAAAAGGACGGTCAAAGCCGCCGCGTTCGGCCGCTCAATCGGTTGGTGGAGTTTCATAGTAGCCGTGACCTTTCTCGTAATTTTCCTGTCGCTGCCGTTCCTCTTCGTTGACCTTAGCAGGCCATGATCTGACACCGTTGACCATTTCGTCGGCGTGAACCTCGAAGGTCTCCCAAACACTGCGCCCGTGGATGTCGAAAAGCCTGTAGGTCAGCCTCGGTTCTCCATCAAATATGAAGTCGACCACGCCCACGTTGCTGCCTTGGAAGTAAACGGGGCGGATCCTCTGTTCCGGTCTCCCCTCCAACCAGCTGTCTGGTGTTTGCTGGGCGAGCGGCGAGCTTACCAGGTCGTAGACGTCGTAGCCGCCATGCTCGGACCAGGGGATCATATTGATCTCGCCGATGTGACTATCCCCTGAGAGCACGACGACCCCGCTGACCTGATTGTCACGGATGAAATCCAGCAGGTGGTTGCGCTCGTGGAGAAAGGCCGCCCAGGAGTCCCCAGCCGGCCCTTCCGAGCTGCTGAAACCGCTGCCCGAGACAATCACCTTGAACACCGCAGCACTGTTTTTCAGCTCCGACTTTAACCAGGACAACTGCTTCTCTCCCAGGAGGGTCTTTTCAGGAGTATCCGGGTCTTCGTCGGGATCACGGTAATAGCGATCGTCGATGAAGAAGAAGTCCACCTTTCCGTAGCTGTACCTGTAGAAAACCCCGGGCACGTCGGCCAACCCGTACGAGGGGTTCGCCCAGTACTGTTTGAAGACCTCCAAGGCTGCCTCCTTGGCCGGGTTCGTACGATCATGGTTGTTCATGCCGTAGTCGTGGTCGTCCCACACGGCAAGGTGAGAAACGTTGTGCAGCACGGGTTGCAGCCCGTGGACGTCTCGTTGTCGCCGGTAACACTCCCGAAGGATGTCAGGATCCTTGGCGTCACCGTAGATGTTGTCCCCGATCCAGAAGAACAGGTCCGGTTCTATCTGACTGACGACCGGCCAAATCGGCTGGACACGGTCGTCCTGGAAACGCGGACACGACCCAAAAGCGATGCGAAAGCTCGCTGATTCCCCTATGGGAGGCGCCGTATGGAAGCGGAACGGCGGATACTTCTTGAGGTATCGGTCCGGGCTTCCTGCAACCTTGAGGCGATAAAAGTACTCGGTAGCCGGCTGCAGATTCTCAATGAACACAACCACCACGTAGTCATTCGCTTTCCTGGCCACGATCGGGTCGGTTACCGAGAAGGATTTGAGTTCGAAGTCGGTCCCGTACTCAACGGTGACCGGGACCTCGTCTGTGAGACGCACCCAAATACGAGCGTCCTCCGCGCTGACGGCGCCAACCATCGGGCCCTGCATCACCCTCTGGTAGCCCGTCTCGCTCCGCTTGGCAGCAGAGCCGTGCGACGGCGCCAGATAGAGCAGTCCGATGAAAAGAACGACCAGCAGCCGTCCAGTGGAGGTTCGTGATGCCGATTTCATGATGACTCCCTTCGATTCCTGGGCTCCTCAAAAAACCCAGGACAGCTTTGTGAAGACCGTGTCTCCCTGGTCCGAGGGGGCCCCGATCTCCGAGGTTCCCTTCTGGTAGGCGATCTGCAACGAGCCGAACGGCGGCAGGAACCGCCACACCCCGAGCAGCTGAACATTTTCCTTGCTGATCACCGAGTTCGTCTGCACAAAGAGCCTCAAGAAAAGATCGTTCGTAAAGTAGTAGTTGGTCCGAAAGACGTGGATCCAGGTGCTTTCAAACTCCGGATCTGGATCGAGCTCGAGCCAGGTCAATTCGTATGAGAGATCCCACGCTTTCGACAGCCGGTACTGCAACTCGACGAAAGCAAGGTTCAGATCGCTGCCGAAGTTCTTGCCCGTGCCGTAGCCGACGAAGATCGCCCGCCCCGCCCGGTTGTCGTATCCGGCCTGTACGCTCGCTATCGAGTTGTCAAATTCCACCTCCTCGAGCCTGAATTCGTCGACGTACTCAAATTCGATCTCCCAGCGGCTGCTGAAGACAAACTTCACCTCGGCATCGGTCTCCTCTGCCCGCAGCACGCCCTCCTGGCTTGTGTAGCGGTTGTAGTTGAAATCACCCTTGATTTTCTCGAGCACACTCTCGTCGAACCACACCGTATGGGTGAAGTTCGTATCCCACTCCTGTCGGTCGTCATCCTTGAGAAAGCCGATGGCGTTAACATTCTCGCTGAGGCCCACATCCAAATCGGTATATCGGATGTGGAAATGGGTGGTCGAGCTGTCGAAGGCCGGCCGCAGAAACCACCCGAGGGCGCCGTCGTTCTCGGGTCCGTGGGCACGCATGAGCTGCGCGGTCATTCCCAGTTTTTCGGTGAAGAAAAGGTTGGTGTCGATGCCGATCGAACCGGCGTTCTCCCCCCGGCTGTCACGGTTTGCCGCAAGAAAGCCGATCGTCGAGCTACCGAAGATGCCTCGCTGCAACCTCAAGACCGAGTAATCGGCATCGATGATCGACAACGTGTCGCCCTCCTCGATTTCAAGGTCGGCCCTGGCCGCGATGGCAGCCATTTCAAACCCCAACAGCTTGCCGATGATCTTGCCGCCCCCCGTGATGTCGCCGATCCGTCTGCTGTAGAACTGACGAATACGCTGATCGTACATCTCGATGCCCTCGAGAAAGAACGGTCTCTTCTCGGGAACGAAGAGTTCAAAGCGCGAGAGGTTGATCTCCTCGACATCCGCCTCTACCAGGGCGAAGTCTGGATTGACGGTCAGATCGGCGCTGAGGTCATTGGTGATCCGGAATCGGAGATCCGCGCCGAATTTGCTCTCGAAGCCTTCGTGCGACTCGGCAACGACGAGGGCGTACGGAATAAAGGAGATTCTCTTGAACTCTGCTGGATGAATACTCAGGTCGGTCAGCGTCCCGAAGCTTGAAACCCGCCACTCGGATTCCCCCGGACCCGACCATACCGAGGTCTCGAAGCGGCGTGGAATACGCCTGATGAAGTTGATGCCCCAGGTCACTTCGTCACCACCGCTGAATCTGAGCATGCTAAAAGGGATTTCAAACTCGGTGGTCCACCCTTGAGGCGATCGTTTTGACGCACATGACCAGGAAGCGTCCCATTTTTTGTCGACGACCCTCCCGTTGTCAGCGACCTTGCCATCCGTCTGAACACCGAGCACATTGGTGCTGAAGAAGTAGGCCGTTCGCCCATCGTGGTGGGTATCCAGCAGGACTGTCACCGAGTCGTCAGCCTCGAGATCGCCGTCGCGGGAGGTGACGGCGGCGGACAGCTTGCCGGGATCAGGATCGAACGAACTGACGGCCACGTACAGTGCATCGCCAGTCATACCTACCCGAATGACGGTCCGGAATGGCGAGGCCACCCCGAACTGTGGTTCGAATTGCACAAAACCCTCGACCGTTGCCGCTGCGGCCCAGACCTCGTCATCGAGGACCCCGTCAATCACCGGCGCCTGGGGCAACACCAGACCTGGAATGCTCAAATCCTCCGCGCCCGATATGTTCGGCGTTACAACCATCAGAACCGCAACAAGCACGAACAGCACCCGGCACCAGCGGCTTTTATCCACGGTGGGCTTCCGGCACGTACTCCGCGAGCCGGGTCTCGGCATAGACCGGCCGGAGGCGGGCGAAGCGCTGCAGGCCACCCTCGAGAGGCACCTGAGGCCAATCTTCACCGATCAGAGGCAGGGCATAGTCCAGGAATTCATCGGTAACATCGGTCCCCGATGGCGTGATCCATTTTTGAGGGAAAGAACGCTCCGAGTTGGCAACCAGATCCAGCGGCACCTTGTCGTAAAACACTCGATACCCCGGACCAGGTTCACGGAGAATTGTCGCCATGTATCCGGAGTCGTTTTCGGCGGCGATGACCACCGCGTGGCGCGCCACCTCATAGGCCTCGTCGAGATCCACCGTCGAGGCATGAATGATGCTGTGGCGCTGATCGGTGCCGGGCACATTGCCCCTGGCCGAACCACGGCAGGGCAGCCCGATCTGATTGAGGTGGTTGACGACGATCTGGGCAACGGTCATCTCGCTCGATGAGAATGTCGTATGGCCGAAGCTGTCCTTGCGCTCTCCGATTTCGCCGACCTCGAAGCCCTCGGAGACGACGACGATCGCACGCCCCCTGTCCTTGAGCATGTCGTTGACGCTGTCGGCCAACTGCCCGAGGCTCAGATCGCTCTCGGCGAGCACGATCAAGAGCGGCATCCGCCGCTTGGGATCTGCGAGCCGGGCGGCGGCCGGAATGAAGCCGATCCGGCGACCCATGGTCTGCAACACCAGCACCGGGTCTGCAGGGCAGGATCCGGCATTCTCCTGGTCCGCGTTCTGCACGTTCAAGGCCCAGTAGCGGGCAACGCTGCCGTAGCCCGGCGTGTGATCGATCAGGCGAAACTCGCTGTCACCGATGTCATTGTCGATGGTCTTTGGAACGCCGACGGCAACCAGATCGAGGCCCCGTTCGTGGGCCAGCCGGGCCACCTTGTGAGCGGTGTCCATGGAGTCGTTACCACCGATGTAGAAGAAGTAGCCAACGTCGTGGGCCTTGAGGACCTCGATCACACGCTCGAAGTCCTGCTCCTGGTTTTTCTTGAGCTTGTAGCGGCAGGTCCCGGTGGCGCCGGCGGCCGGGGTAGTCCTCAAGAGCGCGATTTCATGAGGGTCCTGGAGGGACATGTCGAGGAGTTGCTCGCGGAGTACGCCCTCGATGCCGTGCACACCGGCATAGACCGTGCCGAAATGTTCCTGCAGTTCGCGACAGGTTTCCACCACACCGCGCAACGAGCTGTTGATCACCGGCGTCGGTCCACCGGATTGAGCGACGACGACGTTTCGTGGTCCAGCCCGCATTTCTCACCGCTCCCTAAGCCTGGTACGTGCGCGCCGTGACGTCGCCGCCAC
>DAOWGJ010000018.1 GCA_030637505.1 Holophagae bacterium | reverse complement strand
CCTGAGATCGGCAAGCTCATTCAGACCATCATCAACAAGGGTTACAACGAGTTCATCACCTTGGCCGCCGAGGCACGAGGCGTGACACCGGAGGATATCGACCGCATCGCCCAGGGGCGTGTATGGAGCGGAGAAGACGCCCACAGTCTCGGGCTTGTCGACCAACTCGGTACGCTCGACGACGCCATCGCCTCTGCGGCAAAGTTGGCCGATTTGGGTGATGAATTTTCGGTGAAGTACATCGAAAAACAGCTCGACTTCAAACAGAAGCTGATGGCCGATATGTTTGCGACCGCAGGTATGGTGTTCGGCCCCGATCACGAGGCTGCCGTTCACGCTCCTGCGCCGCACCGCAAGGTCCTGCGGCTGATCGAGGAACAGGTCGAGCTTCTCGATCAGTTCAACGACCCCAATGGCATGTATGCCTACAGCTGGCTTGAGGTGGACTGAATGACGCGGATCAGCGGGAAGGAGAATCCGGCTCCGGAGAAGGTCACGGTTCATGCGGCAGACGGTCGCAGGCTCTTCTGGAGCGGGGTTCTTCTGGCCCTGCTGTCCTTTGTGTCATATTTCGGCTTCACCCTCAATCTCCCGGGGTCGGCGGGCTATACCTGGATCCATGAGCGTCTCGTGGAGGTGGGCGCCGTCATAGCGGTCCTCAGCTGGTGGCGGCTGCCGCCGCGGTTTTCCACGAGGATCGGAACCGGGATGGCCGTCGCCGTGGCGGCGCTGCTGCTGGGCTATGTTCACCTCTACAGCTCCATGCTGCCTTCGACCGAAGGCGTTATCCAGGTGGGCCAACGGGCGCCGGTCTTTTCCCTGGCCGGACCCGACGGAGAAAGCGTCGGTTTGGAGACTTTTCTGGGCAAGCCGCTGATTCTGATTTTCTACCGCGGTTACTGGTGACCATCCTGTCGCGCAGAACTGCACGGGTTGCAGTCACGTTTTGAGGATATTCGAGAAGCCGGCGCCGAGTTGGTGGCGATTTCGGTTGACACTGTCGAACGCAATGCCAAGGTCGGCGAGAGCCTCGGCCTGGATTTCCCAATCCTCTCCGATGTTGACACTGCTGTCATCAAGGCCTGGGGTGTGGTCGACAATGAGGGTGGCATCGGCGGCGCCGATATCGCCCGTCCAGCGACTTTCATCCTCGATGCGGAGGGGGTCATTCGCTGGAGAAACCTGACCTCGAACTGGAGGATCCGTTCCTCTCCTGAGGAGATCATCGAAGCGATCGAGAAGTTGCCCGTCCTTCCGCATGGGACGTCCGACCTTCAACTCGGCCGAATGCACCACAATAGTGAAGGTGATTCATGAAGGAAAATCTCACAAAACAATATGAGCTTCGGTTTTCTGAAATCCAGCGCTATCGAAATGAAGTATGGAAGATCTTGACCAAATCATTCTTCCAACAGTTCATCCCCCCAAGCTCAAACATACTCGATATCGGAAGCGGTTGGGGAGAGTTCATAAACAACATTGAGGGAAAGAGGAAGATCGGAATTGATCTTAATGCAGATGCAAAACAACACCTCGATCCATCCATAGAGTTTATAAACCGGGATTGCTCTACGGAATGGCCCTTGCCTGATGATTCTTTGGATGTTGTTTTTACAAGCAATTTTCTTGAGCATCTTCCAAGCAAATCACATATCGAAAAGACCATTATTCAAGCAAAGAGGTGCTTGAAGCCTGGTGGCCGGTTGATTTGCCTTGGACCAAACATAAAGTACCTTCCTGGTCTCTATTGGGATTTCTGGGATCATCATATTGAAATAACCGAAAATTCACTGTCGGAGCTCTTGAAAATTCACGATTTCTTGATCGAGAAATGCATCGCCAAATTCTTACCCTTTACGATGGCAAACGAAAAACCACCCCCATTATTTTTCCTCAGGTTCTATTTGGCTTTCCCTGTCACGTGGAGGGTATTCGGGAAACAGTTCCTGGTCGTTGCAAGAAATTCAAAGAGTGGCTGACAGTAACGCCACCCTGACCGCGCTACACTCCCCCGATGAGTGACTCTCCGACTCTTCGGCCAACGCCTTCGAACCAGTTTTCATTCTCCCGTTTGAAGACATTCCATCAGTGTGCTTTCCGCTACCGATTGCGGTATCTCAAGGGCCTCAAGGAGGCGTTCCGATCGATCGAGAGTTTCCTGGGCACGACGGTCCATGACGTTCTCGAGTGGATGTACGCTCAGCGGGGGGAGGGTCGAAGTCCCTCGATGGCCGAAGTGCTGGAGCGCTTCGAAGAGGCGTGGCGTCAGGAATGGCCCGAGGACGTTGCGATCATCCGGACCAACGAGGGGCCCGATGTCTACTACCGGAGAGGCCGGGAGATGCTGGAGCGTTTCCACGGGGAGGCCTGGGCCAAGGATCGTTCCGAGACCTTGGCCCTTGAACAACGTTTCAACCAGAGGCTCTCCGAGCGCATCAGCTTCACGGGCTTTGCAGACCGGGTGGGCAGGACGACCCAGGGCGTTCTCTTTGTCATCGACTACAAGACATCGAAGAACATGGGCGACCCATCGGATTTTTCCGAGGGCCCGCAGGCGCCGCTCTATGCGGCCTGTGCACTGGAAAATCATGGTGACGAGGTTGCCCTGGCAGGCTACCACTACCTCCGACACGGCCAATCGAACTGGCACGACGTTGATCGGGAAAAGGGCCGCAGGCTGTTGGAGAGATTCAAGAATATGGCTGAAGAGGTGCTGGACAAAACGGAGTTTCCCGCAAAGCCGGGCATTCTCTGCGCCTGGTGCGGCTTCAACCACATCTGCACATTCGCCGAGGTCCCGGAGGACTTCTCCGGCGGCCGCCGCCTGACCGAAGAAAAGATGGGGGCATTTTCCAATGGGGGATGATCGACGCTCGCCCGCTGGGTGTTCCCCCGGGGCCCGAATGAAGGCCGATGGTGGGCCAAGGCCCACCCTACTGGGACTGTGCCGGGTTGTCTTGTAGGGTGGGCCTTGGCCCACCAACCACTCGCTCAAACAAAACAGGGGCCACACCTGACTGCAGCCGAGCGGCGACGGCGTTGACCCGCTCTCCGTCCGGTGAGGCGAAGGTCATGATGAACCGGTCGCCGAGGCCCTCTGCGTCGAAGTGGAAGACGAAGGTCTCTCCGGTCAGGTGTTCCAACCACCCGCCGAGGTCACGAAACTCACCCGTCAGATCGCCATCCTCGCGAAATTCAACAGTTAACCGCCCGTAGGCGGGATGGTCATAGTTCCCGACGTAGGCATCCAGCGGGAAGATCGGTGGCGCATCGAGGTCCTTCAACGCGTTGATCCGGGTCCATTCGGCCTCTTCGAGGGCCAGGAGGATGTGGTGCTCCTCCCTCAGCCGTGTATTCCAGTCGATTTCATTGAGACCCAGGAACCGGTCGAAGACCCACCTGGAGATCACCTCCGGGACCCTGTTACGGGAGCGATTGGTCAGGACCACGACGCCGATGTCCTCAAAAGGCAGGAAGGCGATCAAGGAATAGTATCCGTCTATCGAACCTGCGTGGTACACCATCAAACGGCCGCGATAGGTCTGTACGAACCAGCCCAGGGCGTATGCGGAGAGCGGTGTTTCGACAGTGGGAGGGGAGGGCAGTGCCACGACCCCTTGGTGGAGGCTCCTGATGATCTCTTCGGGGAAGATTGTCTGTCGGTCGCCGTGGCCGGCCGCCAGATGAACGCCAAGCCAGCGCGTCATGTCGTCGGCTGATGAGCACATTG
>DAOWGJ010000251.1 GCA_030637505.1 Holophagae bacterium | reverse complement strand
CCTCCTTGAAGTAGTCAAACTACGACTGCGTCGTCGCGTCTTGCCACCGGCGCGGGTGCCTCGCAAACTGATGGAAGGAACTTCAGACGCAGTACACTAGCATCAAGAAAAGATTTCCGGCCTGACCTTTGAAAACGCACAATCCCTCGGCCCTTGAAAGCGGCCCTCGCCCGCACTTCTCGCCGGTTTTCGTTGCGAGGTGCGGAAGACGTGGTGAGATGCAGTGTTTTCGCAGGATGAGCGAATGAGGCATAGTTCGCACTATGTTCGCTGGCACCGCTGCGCGGCTTGCGTCTCTCCGCCTTCGGCTCCGAGGTGATGAGCGATTTCAAGTAAACGCTGCAGATTACTGCGTATTTCGCGCCGCAGTAGATCACTGGTGAGAAGTGCGGGCTCGGGCCAAGGAACAGGAGTTGGGCCAATTTGACTCACCCCCGTAGTACACTCTTACCATGGCGACACCCGATTACCTTATCTGTCTGGAGTGCGAGACTCCCAGCTACGTTTTCGAGTGGAAGGATGGCAAAACGATCGAGGCACTGTGCTTGACCTGCGGTAACGAAGACGCGGAGTCCTTCGCCACCGAGGAGGAGGTCGAAGCCCTCGCCGATGACCCTCGCTTCCTCAGCAACCCTCCATCGTCGTGAAGCCGATCACGGAATTGGGTATAATGCCGGTGTTTTCATGAATCTATTGGCACGTTTCAACTCGAGCTTGACCTATTCCATCGCCGCAACTCTCGCGCTCGTCACGGTTGTGCCGGTGGCTCTGGTCGGCTTCGACCTGGCTCGGTACAACCGGGAGGTCCTGACCACCAAGGAACGGAAGACGTTGACTCAGCAGGCGGTCAACCTGGCCAGTGAGGCGACGATGTACCTTTCTGCCGCCAAAAGCCGCCTGGACGGGATCGCCAGAACCCTCAAAGTCATCCCGATTGCCGGGGCCGAGGTCCACGCCGAGCTGCTCAGCGAAACGGCTGCCGGATTTCAAAGGGCCTTCCTCTATATGCAGATCGCCGACCTCAAGGGAGACGGTGCTTTTGTTCGAGATCCTCAGCTGAGCGACGAGGCGGCCTCGGTGCTGTCAACTACCCTGGCCGCGGCCCACCGCGGCGCCCTCGACGGGAAGGCTACGACCACACTGCGGACCGACCTCCCTCGGAACTACAGCTCAGTTTCGGTCATCGGCATGCCGCTCGAGAACCTCGAGGGTGAAGTCTGGGGCAGTCTGACGGCAGTTTTGAACCTCGGTCCGATCGAACGCCGTCTGCAGGAAAGCTCGTCCGGAGGACAGTACTCGGTCTTATTCGACAGGGACCTTGAGATCATCGCCAGTTCGGATCCTACCTCGAGAGGGAATCCGATCGCACTCTCGCCCCTGGTCGCCGATTTTCGCCACTCGCCGGTCAGGCTGACTCGGCTGTACCAAGATCCTGACGGGGAGGACTCCCTGGTCGGCTCAGTTGCGCCGATCAGCTTCAACGGATGGGGGGTTCTTGTCGAACGATCCAGCACCGACGCCTTCCGCCCCGTTCGGGTCATGCTCGTTAGGACCGTCGTCGTCAGTGCCATCGCAGGCCTTGTTGCCTTGGGCCTCGGTTTCTTTCTCGCCCGCCGACTGATCGGACCGATTCAAAGACTGGACCAAGTCTCTTCAGAGATTGCCAAGGGCAACCTTACGGTCAGAGCGCCAGTCACCGGCTCGGCCGAACTCGCACACCTGGCAAGTAATTTCAACCACATGGCCGGGAATATCGAAGCTCTGGTTCGTCGGCTACGCCAAGCTCTCAGGCAAAATCAAGAACTCTTCCTCGAGACCATCAGAACTCTGGCCGCGGCGATTGATGCCAAGGACCCCTACACCCGAGGCCATTCGGAAAGGGTCAGTTCCTATTCGATGGCCATTGCCCGGCACCTTGGTCTCGGTTCGGAAGAAGTCTTCCGAGTGCGAATCGCAGCAATTCTCCACGACGTCGGCAAGCTCGGCATCCGTGAGGGCATCCTCAACAAGCCTGGAGGGCTGACTGAGGAAGAGTTCATGGTCATGAGACAGCATCCGGAGATCGGGTCCCAGATCATGGCGCCGATTCGAGCATTGAAGGACATTCTCCCCGGTATTCGAAACCACCACGAAACCTGGGATGGCCGCGGGTATCCCGACGGGCTCGCCGGAGACGAGATTCCGATGGTAGCAAGGATCATCGGAGCGGCCGACACCTTTGACGCGATGACGACCACCCGGCCCTACCAGAAAGCGTCCACACTCGACTTTGTTCTCAAGAAAATTCGCGCGATGTCGGGGACCCGCTTCGCGCCCCCTGTGGTTGACGCCATGCTTGCAGCCGTCCAAACAGGCGACATCACACCCCCGGATGCGGAACACGGTGGCCCGGCCCCACAACAGGAGGCATCATGAGATCATCGATTCAGGTTCGAAAACCCGACTGGACGAGGCGCTTCCCCGGCCTCGCGAGGAAATCCTGTGGGATTTGCGGGCTGACCCTCATTCTCACCTTAACTCTGGGAGGATGCGGGAGCTCCAAGCCGGCGGAACCAGCCACCGACGAAACCAAAAACCCACTTTACTCTTTGACCCTGATGCGGCAGGGCTCCTTGCTGCTCCAGCAGGGGCGCTACCAGACAGCCCTTGAAAGGTTCGAAAAGGCTGATGAGGTTTCGCCCGGCAATGGGACAGTCCTCAACATGATGGGACTGTGCCACATGCGCATGGAACAATTCGATCAGGCGTTGCTGTCGTTTGACAGGGCACTGGCTCTGATTCCGGCCTTCACCGATGCCAGGAACAACCGTGGCGCCACCTACATGGCGATGGGTCAATACCGAATGGCCGAGGTCGATTTCATGGCCGTTCTGGCTGACCCCACCTATCCCCACCGTTATGACGTTTTCTACAACCTGGCGATGACCTATCTACAGCAAGGTGTGACCTCGGCCGCCAAAGAGAATTTCCGAAATGCCCTCGACCCAAACCAGCCGGTCTTCGAAGCCTATCTCCAGCTTGCCCAAATCGAACAACAGTCGGGCTTCCCCGAGGAGGCAATCCAGCTGCTGGAGGAGGCAATTTTCAAATTTCCCACCAGAATAGAGGCACCGATGGCCCTCGGGCTGTTGCTGACCAATCTCGGTAGAGAATCCGACGCCGAGCCATATCTCAGAAGAGTGATCTCCGACCAACCCGGTTCGGCGAGTGCAGACGAGGCTCGCCTGCTTCTCGGTGATAATTGATGCCGTTCAACTATTTGTTAACCAACCTTCTGGTGGATGTGCCGGAAGCTATCGGCGCGATCTTTCTGGACGATGAGGGAGAGGCCGTCGAATGGGTTACCCGTCATAACGATCCCTTTGATCTCAAGGTTGAGGGGGCCTACCACTCTATCTTCGTCCGGCGGCTCTTGGCTATCAACCAAGAAAATGACTTGGGTCCCTTGAGGCACTTCATCATCAGGGGCGAGGCATTGACCTCATTGACGCACACATTGCCGGACGGCTATTATCTGGTTCTGATTTTGGATCGGCCGGCCTTTCTCGGGCAGGCGATTCTCTACCTTGAGCACGCTGCCGGAGTCCTGACCCGCGAACTGTCCTGATTGCTTCTGCCGCGGTGACCAGGGGCCCCAGGAATTTCCTCCTCGAAATCCGAGAGGACCGAGAGGGTCGGGCAGAATTTTATTTTTCGGAGTCTTATGATGGCTGGAACTTTCGTAAAAAAACTCAAACGGGGTCTCCTGATGACCCACACGGAGTTCATCGACAAGGTCGGTGAGAGCTTTCGCCGAACCGGTCCGGTGGAACCCGCCCAACTCGACCGTCTCGAGGAGGCGTTGATCGCGGCAGACACGGGAGTTGAGCTTTCGATCCGTCTGGTAGACCTCTTGAGGGAGGATGTGCGCAAAGGTCGTTTGACGACTTCAGATGAACTCCGGCCTGCGGTTCGGGAACGGCTGCTCGAACTGCTCAAGGCAACGGAAAAAGCCAACCCCGTCACCGTGGTCTTGAATAGGCCCAAGGTGACGTTGTTGGTCGGGGTTAACGGCACGGGGAAGACGACAACTGTTGCCAAGATCGCCAAACGCCGGAAGGAAGAGGGAGCGAAAGTCGTGTTGGCCGCGGCCGACACGTTCAGGGCAGCGGCCGTTGAACAGCTTCAGATCTGGGCCGAACGCGTCGGTGCCCCGGTGGTCTCGCAACGTGAAGGCGCCGATCCTGCGGCGGTCGTCTACGACGCCATTGCGTCGGCAAAGGCACAGGACGCCGGGGAGGTCATCGTCGATACCGCCGGCAGGCTCCATACCCACGCCAATTTGATGAAGGAGTTGGAGAAGGTTCAAAAAGTTGCGGCCCGAGAGGTCGAGGGCGCACCCCATGAGGTGTTGCTGGTCCTCGACGCAACCACCGGATCCAACGGAATCGAACAGGCCGAGAGATTCGGAGCCACGGCAGGCGTTAACGGCGTCGTGCTGACCAAACTCGACGGGACCGCCAAGGGTGGTGTCATTCTCGCAATTGCGGACACGCTCGGGCTTCCGGTGCGATGGGTCGGCGTCGGAGAAGGTGCTGATGATCTCCTCCCTTTCGACCCGGAGGACTTCATCGACGCGTTGCTCGAGGCGTGAAAACGAGACCTTTTCAACCGAGTCCCAGAGTGGTCCCCACAGTCGCGACAGTTTCTGCTAGAGTGGATCTTCGGTATACCGATGCGGAGAATTGAACCCGCCTATCCTGATCTGCTCCCGGTCACTCACGTCGTCCGGCCGGGATATTTGCACAGCGACCGGGTCGAGTTGGACCCGATCAGGATGGCTATTGTCTGGAACGATGCCCCTCGCCGAATTCTCCCCGTAAACAGCGCAGTTCCAAGGGACCCCGTTCGGGCGATCATCTTCGCCCGGGTCGCCCTCAAGAGAGCCGACATTCTCGAAAAACTCCTCGAACGGGGCTCTTCGGTACTGCTGGTCCTGGATGAACCCCAGGTCACACCGGGCGACCTCGGCTTCGGCCGAAACCAGGAGGACCTGCGATTGACTCCACTTCTGCCCGTTCTCCCGAAATACCTCGGCAACGGAGTCGGGTCAATGAAGGCGTGGAAGGGCTACTCCTGGGGGGCAATGCTCGGCTTGTTTCCACTCCCAAACGCTGGGGACGCGATTGAGCGGAGAGTCAAGAGACTCAGCCGGGCCGGCGCATCCTTCGTCGCAGCAGCGCCGCTACTGCTGACTCCCAAAGACAGGCACCGCATTCTCGATACCTTTCAAAACAGCAAGAACGAGGATCGGATGGAGAACGCCCTGTTCCACGCAGACGTCTCCAGAGGGCTCCATGCCCTCGAACGGAGGGCGGGCATAGCCATTCGTCGGGCGGGCATGAAGGCCTTCATCGATGGTCCGTCTCTTGACGGACGAAACGCTTCGGCGTTGACGACAGCCGCAAGGCTTCGGCTTTGGGCACGCCGCCTCGACCAAAGCCATGAGGAGAGCTCCTGGGGATGGCGCCTGCGGAGGGCAGCGAGCGCTGTCGAACACCTTCAGAATGACCCGGAAACCCTGGCATCGGAGAACAACCTCCGCGTCATACCCGGTTTCGACCCCTGGGTCGTGGAATTCACCGAGGCTCTGTGGAACGATGGGGAACCCCTGGCGGCCGCCTGGTCGAAATGGGCCGGCGTTGATTCGAACACCTGCGCCTGACGGAAAGCGAACGATTGAAAAGCAGAGAGGAACAGGTCAGCGGCTTATCCTCCAAGACCTTCGAATTGGCTCCCCTCCTCCGGGAATCAACTCAAGGTCTCCTTGTGTTGTGATTGCAAATGGAGGCCAACATGGCAGACAAGGTATTCAAGAAGATCACCGTCGTCGGATGCTCCTCGGAGTCCTACGAAAAAGCTATCGAGTTCGGACTGAGTAAGGCCGGCGAGAGCCTTCGAGGGCTTGCCTGGTTTGAGGTCAAGGAACTGCGTGGCGGGCTCGGGTCCGACGGCAAGATCGAGTGGCAGGCCGGTCTCGAGGTCGCGTTCAAACTGGACTAGTAGGAGCGCGAACCGTATTGGCCCCTGAAAGCCGGACACGGGCCTGAGAAACGGCGTTGTGCCAATCCGGTTCCCGCACCTACTTGATGCGCTTCGCGCATTGGGTTTAAATATATTTTTCTTTGAAGATGCGCCTTGCGCATCAGACAGGATCCTGAAGGGTAGAGGCCTCCGCAATGCCCGCCTTCTCCGCAACGTTGCAGGCCTATCCCCTTCAGGATCCTTTTGCTACTCTTCCCTGAGTGCTTCAATCGGATCCAGCCGGGCCGCACGGCGGGCCGGGAGCCAGCCGGAGGTGACTCCGACCACCAGGCTCATGACCAGCGCGATGACCACCGCTCCTGACGGTGTCTTCAAAGGCATCGTCGGGACCACAAATCTGGCGATCGCCGCAACCCCCAGGCCGAAGGTGATACCTGCCATCCCCCCGATCAACGCCACCACCACCGATTCCGTCAGGAAAAGACGGGAGATTCCTCCTGGCGTGACACCCAAAGAACGCAGAAGCCCGATCTCCCGGGTTCTTTCGGTCACCGAAATCCACATGATCGTCAAGATGCCCATGGCGCCCACCAGAAGCGAGACCGCCGCTATCCCCGAGACCGACACTGTGATGATGCCGAGGATTCGGCCGAACGTGTCCAGCATTTCTGCCTGGGTCGTGATCGTAAAATCCTCTTCGCCCCGATGGCGTTCTACCAAGAGCGCTCGGATTCCCTCGACGACGTCCGGAATCAGGTCGGCATTTTCGACCAATACGTCGATTTCGTGGAGTTCGTCGATGTTGAACAGGTCCATAGCCGTCGCCACCGGCACATAGGCAGCGTCATCGAGATCGAAGCCCAAGAGCTGGCCCTTGGGCTCCATGACACCAACGACCAGAAGACTCGTCCCACCGATTCGCACTCTTCGACCCAGGGCCGGCGCCTCTCCGAAGAGTTCCCGGGACAACCTGGGTCCCAACACCGCAGTCGCCCCCTTGCGGCGCGGGTCGGTCGGTGGCAGAAACCGCCCCTGCCCCACCGGAAACTGCCACGTCTCCGGGGCCTGATGGCCGACGCCATAGATGAAAACCGATCGGCCCCTCTCGCCCCCTTCGACTCTGGCCTGCCCGATGGCCATGGGAACCAGGCTCTTGATGCCCGGGATCTGCCGCAGGGCTTCAGCATCGTCGATCGTCAGTTTGTGGGTAGTGCCCCCCAACATGCCCGGCATACCGAAGGTCTTGACCTTTCCGGGGTTGACCGCCAAGAGGTCGGTACCGAATTGTGTGAACTGGGAGACTACGTAATCTCTGGTGCCTTCTCCCAGGGAGGTCAGAAGAATGACGGCGGCAACCCCAATGGCGACGCCGAGAGCCGACAGAGCGGTACGCAGCCGATGCCCCGCCAAGGCGCTGAGGGCGAAGAAAAAACCATCCATTCCAGCCGGCATTTCTCACCGCCTCGCCAGCGCCTGGATTGGGTCGAGCCTGATGGCGTCGCGCGCGGGCCAAACGCCAAAGACCGCACCAACGCCCAATGACATCGCGATTGCCGTGGCGATGGCCCACAGCGGTGGCGTCGCCGGGAAGGCGGGATATATTTCAACAAAGACGGCCACGGCGCCGAGGCCCATCACAAGACCGAGAAGACCTCCGAATCCCGACAACATGATCGCCTCCGTCAAAAATACGGTCAAAATTTGGCCCTTCCCGGCGCCCAGCGCCCGGAGGAGACCGATTTCCGTGCGGCGTTCACTGACGGAAACCAGCATGACATTCATGATGCCGATTCCGGCGACCGCCAGAGATACCGAAGCAATTCCAGCCAACGCCAGGGTCATCGCCCCGAGTATCGAGCTGAACGACTCGACGACTGAATCCTGCGCGATCACCGTCACATCCCTGACCCTGTGCCGTGCCTCCATCAGTTCTTCCAACTCCCGCTCAGACACCCTCATGGCATCGGCGCCGTCGATCTCGACGAATACCCGAAATAGGGTTGTCTTGTTGAACATCGCCAGATTGGTCCTGACCGGGATGATGACCAAATCGTCAAAGTCAAAACCCAGGCCGCGCCCTCGGGGCGCCATGACCCCGATCACCCGGAAGCGCCATTCGCCGATTCGAACGATCCGACCAAGAGGATTGGCCGACCCGAACAGTTCTTCGGCAGCCTTGATGCCCAGCACGACCTGGCTCCCGCCCTGGTCCATGTCACCCTCCGGCAGAAAACGCCCGGCGCCCATCGTGACCCGTCGAACCTCCCGAAACTCAGAGGTCGTTCCGATCACCGGCAGGGACCGGGACAGTCCCCCGTACCGGACGGTCTCCGTTCCCATTGCCAGCGGAGCAATGCGAAGGGCATGCCTGACGCGCGCTCGCATTGCCCGGACGTCTTCCAGGGTCAGGTCGTGGGTAACTCCCCCAAACGGCATGGCCCCGGTCGTCTCCACCCGCCCTGGAATAACGATCAGGATATTGGCGCCTAATGCCTCAAACTCCCCTGTGACGTAAAGGCGAGCCCCCTCTCCCAGAGCAGTCAGTGCAACGACGGCCGCGATGCCGACCGCGACCCCGGAGACCGACAATACCGTCCGCAATCGATGGCCCACCAGTGCCCCAATCGCAAAACGGATCAGGTCGAGGGCCTTCATGACTGTGGTGGGATATCAGGCCCACCCTCGACAACCCGGCCGTCCTCCAGCCGGACAATCCGGCCCGCCCGCTGGGCGATAGCCGGGTCATGGGTGACGACGATCAGCGTCAAGCCCTCGGCGTTCATTCGTTCGATCAGATCCATGATTTCCTCGGCCGAGTGGCGGTCCAGGTTACCTGTCGGCTCGTCCGCCAGAAGGAGCCGAGGCCCCATCACCACCGAACGAGCTATTGCGACCCTCTGTCGTTCACCTCCCGACAGTTCCTCGGGTTTATGTCTCAATCGGTGTTCCAACCCGACCGCCTCCAGTGCCCAGCGGGCACGCCGGCGGCGCTCCTCCCGTTCAACACCGGCAAAGAGCATCGGCACCTCGACATTTCCGACGGCATCGAGCCGCGGAAGGAGATGGAAGAACTGAAAAACAAAACCAATCCAACGCTGCCGCAGACCGGAGAGTTCAACCTCTCCGAGCTCAGCGACCTCTTGGCCGGAGAATCGATAGGAGCCCGAGGTCGGCCGGTCAAGGCAGCCCAGGATGTTCAGCAGCGTTGATTTTCCTGAACCCGAGGGACCGACGACAGCAATGTGCTCACCCTTTTTGATGCTCAACGTGACGTTGGCAAGGGCATGGACGTCCTCAGAACCCATCCGGTAGGTCCGGCAGAGACTCCTGAGTTCGATCACTTGGTTTCCTTGATTTCAACCTCAACGCCGGGTTGGAGCTTGGCGGAACGCCTGAGGGTTACTACGATTTCGCCCTCACTCAGCCCCTCGGCAACCTCAGTCATTCGCCAATTCCCAAGGCCGCTGACGATCTCCCGTTCTTCCAGGACGCCGTCAACGACCACCAGGACCCTTTGTCCGTCAGCGACCGCTGTCGAGGGCACTTTCAAAACGTTTCCCCTGCGCTCGATAATGACCTCGACATCGGCGGAGGTTCCCGGAAGCAACGACCCGACCGCCTCAAGGTCGGCGAATTCCGCTTCGATCTCAACAGTACGATTCTGTTCGACGACGTCAAGGACGTAGGGAGCCACTCTGACCAGGCGCCCGGCGAACGACTGGCCCCGGCGAGAATCCACAGAAATTCGAACCTCCTGTCCGATCTGGACGCGTTCAGCATCCATCTCGTCGATCGGAGCGCTGATGTACAGCGAGTGCGGATTGAGAAGATCGACCACCGGTGGGATGGGGAGACCCGGTGGCGACGGCGTGATCCACTCCCCCAACTCGGTGCTGAGTTCGGCAACCACACCGTCGAACGGCGCAACGATCCGAGTTTGCTGCAGCTGGGTGCGAGCCAGGGCTTTACGGGCACGAGCCTGCTCGGTGCCCGCCTGCGCGGCACGACAGGCAGCCTCGCCCCGGTCCCGCTCGCTGACGGCCCGGTCCATCGCGCCTTCACTGGCAATGCCTTGCCGGTGCAGACCCTCCTGCCGAGTCAGTTCCTTCACTGCCAGCAGCGCCGCCAGGCAGGCCTCTTCGGAACGTGCCGAAGCGGCCCGGACATCCTCGGTTGCCAGGGACAACCGATCCTGTTGGATTGCGTCGTCCAATCTCAGGAGTAGTTGGCCCACTTCGACAGAGTCTCCCTCGGACACCGGAAGCTCAACCACCCGACCCCCAATCTGAGGAGAGAGGCTGGCGCGCCGGCGCGCTTTGACCGTTCCAGCCCGCGTGTTGGTCACCGTCTCCTCGACATCGCCCCTTTCGACCGTGGCCACGGTCACAATCGGCATTTCGGGCGACAGGACCGTTTTCCGGAGCACCAACGCGGCCGCAACCAGCACAACGACAATCACAGCCAGCTTCAGCCAGGGGCCGGTCCCCCTCTTGGCTCCATTGAGATCAGGGCTTGGCAGCAATTTTTCTCGGTAACTCATACCCCATCATACGCAAACGATCGCCTTTAGCCCGACCTTCTCACCGGTTTTCGAAGCGAAAGGCGCAAAACGCAATGAGGTTCGGTGATCTCGCAAGATGAATGAGTGAAGGCGTACTTGCGGTCCGTTGAGCGAGTGAATCGAGAAAGCGCCGAAAATCGTTGTGTTTTGCGCCTTGCAGCCGGACACTGGTGAGAAGGTCGGGTTAGGACAAAGAAAACCGCCCACCGATCAGGTGGGCGGTGATTCGGTCTCGGGGGAGCTGGATCAGGGTGTTTCGTAACTCCAATTCGAGCAATCTCCAGTTTCGAAGCCATCGACGAACATTGGAGGCTCCGCACACGGGGCTGCACCCTCGACGATCACATCGTCGATATTCCAGCCGCAATACTGCCAGGAGCTATCGGTTTCGCCCTGCGTCCATCGAATTCTGACATCCGCCTGACCGGCGGCAATGCTGGTCAGATCGATTGTCTGCTCCGACCAGGCACTCTCCTCGATCGAGGAGGCGTTCTCCCAGACCGTCGACCAGGAGGACCCTCCGTCGACCGAGACCCGAACTCTGCCGTGATCGTAGGTTGGGCTCTCGACCCCCAGCCAGCGCCTGAAGCTCAGGAAAACCGAGGTTGCGTCGCCGCAATCAATCGCCGGCGTTGTCAGTTTCAACTGATCCGTCGTCAACGAATTGTCGTAGTCGCCCGTGAGGTTGACGCCGTAGACGAAATCACCAGTGAAGCCGGCGGTCGGATCCGGGCCGCCGTACTGGCCGCCGAGGCCCTGGGGCACACCGAAAGCCCATCCGTTGCCGTTACCGCCGTTGTCAATATCCCAACCCGGGTCGGCGGAGAAATCCTCGGAGAAAAAGGCCTGCCAGCCCCCGGTCTGCGCTTGGTAGAACTCGCCGCCATTGGTGTCGACGGTGTGGTTGCCCAGTGCGTCATCGCTGGCGAGTTGCACATAATAGGTCGTGCAGGAATCGAGACCCTCGATCTCAACCATATGTGAGGTGACAAGAGAATCGGAGCTGATCACCGTCGTCGGCGGAGCAGACGTGCCGTATTTGATCACCGTCGTACCGGGCTCGTCGGTATCGAAGGTCACCGTCATGCTGCCTTCGCTGACCGACAGCAGCACGTTCGAGATCACCGGACCCGCACAGTCAACAGCCGCGGTGACGGTCTTGGTCTCGTTGCCCCCTGCCCCGGTGTCCTCATCAAAATAGATCGCCGACAGGGTGTCACCGTCCGCAACGAGCAGATCGGCGCCCAGGACTGCCGAGCCCTGGAAATGCCCCGTGATATCCCCGACATCGGTCATCGTGACCATGGTCGAGTTACCCGGCGCTGTTTGCAGCGTCACCGAAAACGGTCCTATGGCATTGGCGTCGAAGACGTCGATGACAGCGGTGGCCGAACACGGATAAACCGGGGCATTGAGAGTTACCACCCCGTCGGCCTCGGCGCCGACCATGACGCTCGCGTCCGTCGGCAGACGGTTATGGCCCGTAACCCGTACCAGCAGGGGTGTTCCCGCAGCCGGGGCATCGATGTGGAAGATGGCCGTCCCGGTACCGTCGGTATAACCGGCGCCCAACAGGCCCCCATCCTGGGAGGCCGCAACCAGGGCGCCTGGAACCGCTGCGGCCGAGGCATCTGTCACCGTCACCGTGAAGGTGTCGGTCGCCGAGGGGGGGATCGCCGCCGGAGCACCGACATTGATAGCCGTCGGCTGCCGTGTAAACGGGTCGAGGGTCGGGTCACCATTGAGGTTGTATATCTCCCAGTAGTAGGTCTCTCCTGCCGAGCCCCCACCATTGAGGGACACCTCGGTCAGACCGGCGTAGCATGCGGCTACGTTTGAGAAATGACCGTCCCAGCTTCCGACGTTAGCCGCCATGTCAGCCTCGACCAGAGCGTCGAAGAACCCGCGCTCCAGCCAATCGTCGCCATCCCAATAGGTCGAGGCAGAGCCGCCCCAATAAGAGACGAAGCCCTTCGACGGCTGAATGACCGCAGCTTCCCCGAAGACATCGTCCATGGAAACCCACTCATTGGAACTACAAGAATGTCCGTGGGCAATGGGATACATATCGGTATTACCGAAGTTCGGCATGTCACCGATCGACAGTGGGGGATCGCCGGACCAACCCGAAGTTCCCGAATGGGCCGAGTACACCGCCCAGGCTCGACCGGTATTGAGGTCTGCAATCAGTTCAGCGGTCGTCGGGTTGTGCCAGTCCGGATCGCCGTTGTTGTCACCCCACCACTGCTCGGTCTCGGCACTGTTCGGCGGGGGCTCCATCAACTCGGCACGGACATCCTCGTGGGTCGTCACCCGGCCCAGGTAATCATCTCCGGCCAGAAACAGCGCCCTGTTCAGCCACGCCGAGTTGGCGGCCGTCGGCTGCTCATAATGGAGGATCTTGTCCCGCATATTGACCAGTTCAGTCGAGTCGTCAATCGGCCAGCGGGAAATCATCATGTCGGGATAGAGGTCCCCGTCCATCTGAACGTAGAGCAGATCGGTTCCACCGCCTGCATTGCCTGTCGTGTACGTCGCAAGAACACCGGGCGAATCACCGATCATCAGGATGTATACCGGCGGATTGGCGCCGTTGTAGAGGCCGGCGATGTAGGCCTTGATATCTGTCGTCGTGGTCCCCGTGACGGCAGTCGTCGCGACCGTGACATTGTAGCCGCAGCTGGTCTTCCACTCGACGAAGGGCTCGAGATCAGCGACGAAGCCAGGGGGTGTCACAATCAGAAACTCGATCGGGGCATCATTGGGATAGGCCCACCCGGCATCCCTGCCGTCGGCAGAGTTCGAAAAACCGAGGTTAACCGTAGCGCGCCCCAGGAAGGCGTCAAAGGCTCGACTGGAGAGCCGCGCCTTCTTGGCCATCGTTGCATCGGCATCCCCGCCCTCAAATGTCAGCCGGAGGCTGACACGAGATGCAACTCGCAGGGTCCCAGCGTCCACGTCATATTGGATCGGGGCGAAGGCCAATTTGACCATTCGGTGATCCCGGATCGTCACCGGCGCTTCAACGCTGACGATTTCATGCTCGACAATGCCCGAGTAGGCGGCCTCCTTGAAACTGAAACGCCAGTCCCTGGCCTCCTGGCAATCGCATTTCGGGATTGACAGCTGTACCGGAAAGAGAAGATCCGGAAAATCACGGGCGGCAAGATCGACCGACTGCCACTCAAGGACGTTTGTATCAACGCTAACCGTTGCGCCCTCCGGAATTTCGACGAATCGCCGAAACGCCGCCAACTGGGGTGCACCGATATCGCCGACCGAACCGGCGCCTGGAATTGCCACCCGCGTGAAGGACCGGCCTTCGACCACTGTCGCCTCGAGAACGACTCCCGGGACCTCAAACTCCAGTTCGAGGACAGAAATGTCGGACCTGCTGATCTGGACCCCGGTCGGGCTCGCACTCCGGTGAGATCCGAAATCGACCCACACCTCTTCGGCGCCGGCCGAACCGACCAACAAACCAAGAATTGCCATGAATAACAATGAACGCCGCATGAGGACCCCCAATACCGTCACCTAGTCAACTCAGACTCCCCGAAGATCATCGCATGCGAGAAAGAAAAGTCAATTTTGAAAGGAAATCTCAGATTGAGTATCGTAATTGATTGCGATGAAACCGTGCTTACCGGCGAGATTCAACTCACCGTGCCAACGGTCAAGAATAGAGGCCGTCGATCAGGTCCTTGTACCTGGCGAGGAGGACCCGCCTTTTCAGTTTCAGGGTCGGCGTCAGCTCCCCAGCCTCCTGAGAAAACTCTTCCGGAACAAGTTCGAAATTCTTCACCCTCTCGTACCTCGAGAAGCCCTCCATCCTTGCGTCCACGATCGCTTGGTAGTGAGTCTTCACCCTTTGGTTTTGGCATAGGGCGATTAGATCACCCTCGATGTCGTTTTCTCTCGCCCACAGTCCTAGAACCTCTTTCTCGGGGACGATCAGGGCGCTGATGAAGTTGCGCTTGTCACCGATGACCATAGCCTGGGCGATGAAAGGATCAGCCTTGAGGGCGTATTCTATCGGCTGCGGTGCGACGTTCTTGCCTCCGGCGGTGACGATCAACTCCTTGATCCGGTCGGTGATGTGAACGAACCCTTTGTCGTCAACGTGCCCGAGGTCGCCGGTGTGCAGCCAGCCGTCGGGATCGACGGTTTCGGCCGTGGTTTCCGGCTTCCTCCAGTATTCACGCATGACTATGCCGCCACGGACGCAGATCTCCCCATCATCGGTGATCTTCAGCTCGACGCCGGGTGCTGGTTTGCCTACGCTGCCGAAGAGGAACTCGCTCGGTGTACTGATCGTAGCCGCTCCGGTGAGTTCGGTCATGCCCCAGACCTCGAAGATCCTGATGCCGACCGCATCGAAGAACTTTCCGAGCTCCCGAGCGAGCGGAGCTCCACCCGAGATGAAGTACTTCACCCTGCCTCCGGTCGCCGCCCGAATCTTTCCGAAGACCAGGGCATCAGCGACGGAGTGCTTGAGTGAAAGGCCCAGCGGCACCGAGCCGCTCGCCTCTGCTTCACGGAACCGTCTGCCGACCTCGAGCGCCCATGTAAAGAGCCGCCGCTTGAGTGGAGAGCCTTTCCGCAAACCCTCGTGGATTCGGCCGTGGATCTTCTCATACACCCGCGGCACCCCAGTAATGTGGGTCGGCCGGACCTCCCTGAGATTCTCACCCAGGGTCTCCAGGCTCTCGGCATACGCCAACGTGACACCGTGCAGATGGGAATACAGATCGACTACCCGCTCGAGGATGTGCGACAGCGGCAGGAACGAGATCGTCACATCTCCCTCACCACCCTCAACACAGGGTTCGATAGCATCGATTTCGGCCATGAAGTTGCCGTGGCTGAGGACGACCCCCTTCGGTTCTCCCGTCGTTCCAGATGTGTAGACGAAGGTCGCGACATCCTCGGGCCGGGCCTGTTTGGACATCTGGGCGAACTCCTCGTACGAGCGCCCCTTCCCGAATTCCTTCAACGTGTCGAGACTGATCACGAAGTCGTCGTCCTCAAGGCCCTTGGGATAGAACACGACGACCTTTTCCAACGACGGCAGGCGGTCACGGATCGAGAGGATCGTCTCGAGGTGGGCCATGGTGGAGACGAACGCCACTTTCGTTTCCGAGTCGTTCAGGATGTACTCCACTTGTGAGGGGATCAGGGTGGTGTAGAGGGGAACCACCAGGTACCCCGCCGCCATGGCGCCGAAGTCAGTAGTCGCCCACTCCGGACGATTCTCCGACAGGACGGCGATGCGAACACCCCGCTCGTAACCCAGGCTGCGCAGGCCAAATGCAGTCTCTTGCACCTGCTTGAGGGCCCAGGCGAAGGAGTAGGACTTCCAGTCTCCTTCGGATTTGACCAAGAAAGCAGTGCTCTCAGGGTGACGAACTACGATATCGAGAAACCGCTCGTTGACTGTGGCTCCCATCAGGTTTTCCTTCCATCGAGCTATTTTTGAATTATCCCAGGGAATTCGACCCGCATCAAGCGGCCCGGGTTAACCCGACCCTTTCCAATCCAATACGTTCAGGCTGATCGCAAGGTGCAATAGCAACTTATCCTCGAACTGCTTCGAAAATTCGAAGCAGAAACCAAGGCGACGCTCTACAGATGG
>DAOWGJ010000158.1 GCA_030637505.1 Holophagae bacterium | reverse complement strand
CACAGTATCGCCGTCAGAATTGACGACGAGGATTGCTCCTGAAGGAGGACCGAGTGATGGCACGAATTTTGTCGGGCAGCCTGAGACATTTGTCGCCACCAGCCTTGCTTCGGCTGGTCTCCGCAACCGGCGCCAGCGGCACGCTGGAACTGGTGACGGATGCAGGCGTCATCCAGATCGACATGGTTGACGGCGGGGTCCGCATGGCCACCGAGCGGGATTTGAGAGTCGTCGCGCGAATTCTTGAATCTCAAGAAGGATCCTATCGATTTTCGCCGTTGATCGGTGACGCAGGTGAGACCGATGTCATCCTGGACGCCGCCGACTTCCTGGCCGCGGTACAGACGGTGTCCAAGAGTCGAAAGACGTCCTTCGCATCCGAGATCGACGTGGACGCCTTGATTGCCGGGGAGGTTCTCGAGTTGTCGGGTGCGGCGGGGAAACCGGCGATTCACGTCCTGCCGGAGGCACCGCCCGAGAATCCCCTGGACGATCTTCTGGAGGATCTTGCCGAGACCGCCCCGGGAGAGCTCCTGATGGCCCAGGTGGGCGTTGTCTCGCACGATCCCAGGCCGTGGCGCGGCAGCGTTGATCGAGAGTGGCGTCGACGTGGTTGGCAGGTGCGGCTCTTTGGAGTTCCGACCGATGTTGAGCCACGAGACCTCGATGTCCTGGTCGTCCATCAGCAGTTGTCGATCACTCGAATCGGACGGGAGGACGACTGGTTGGAGCTGGTCCGGAGGGTTCGCGCAGAGGGGACGCCGGTTATTTGGGTTGGACCGCTGGGGGATCCGGTCTGGGTGTGTCATTTGGTCGACGCCGGAGTCAACTTCCTGCTGCCCTCTGTGCAGGCAGAGGGAGGCGAGGCGGGCCATCGTTTCTTCAAAGCTCTGGGAACGGTCGTCGACCGGTGGCTCTCTCATGAGCGCGTTGGCGGTACCGAAGTAGATACGCCCAAGGCGGTCACCGATCTGGTGGATACCCTGCTGCACGGCGTCGAGGCCGACGACGCGCTGGGGTCGTTCCTCCAACTGGCGTCGAGCCAGTTGTCTCGAGGAGCTGTCTTCTCGGTTGAGGGGACCTCCGTTCGGTGTCGGGCGGGCTTTGGATACCCGCTGGGCCTCGGAGGAGGGGCGCTGCCGCGGGGTGTCGGCTTGCTGGAACGCATGATCCGGGATGGAGAGGGGATCTTGGAGATTGATCCCTCGAGCGGTGGGGCCTTGCAGTTGGCCAAGGCGGTTGGTCTGGGCAAGTTGCCCTCCCAGACCGTCGTTCTGCCCTTGGGAACCCGGGTCCGTGTTCACGGCTTTCTGGTCGGCGATCGGGAAGGCGAGGCCTTGCCCAACATGGACGACCTTTCGATGTTGGCCAGACGCCTGGGCGGAGCATTTTTCTGAAATCTGGTTGCTTGATTCTGCGAATTGGGGCTCCGGGCGGGTCTCTGTGAGCTGTGATAGATTTCACATAGGGGGGCCGTGTGAGCATGGCCTCGTTCGGGAGGCATTATGCGACTGATCTTTCTCGGACCGCCGGGAGCAGGTAAAGGAACCCAGGCAGGTTTCATTTGTCAGCGTTTCGGTATTCCGCAGATTTCGACCGGAGACATGCTGCGCGCCGCGGTGGCGGCGGGATCCGACCTGGGACTCTTGGTCAAGGCGGCAATGGAATCAGGCGGCCTGGTCACCGATGACGTGATCATCGGGCTGGTCCGGGAGCGAACCGATAAACCTGACTGCACCAACGGGTACCTGTTGGACGGCTTTCCCCGGACGATGGCTCAAGCCGAGGCCCTGGATTCGGCGCGTGTTGTCTTGGATGCCGTCGTGGAGATTGAGGTCCCGGATGACGAGATTGTCCGCCGGCTTTCCGGGCGGCGGAGCCATCCGGCCTCGGGAAGGGTCTACCACGTGATCAATAACCCCCCCAAGGTCGAGGGTCTGGATGACGTGACCGGTGAACCGCTGATCCAAAGAGACGATGACCGGGAAGATGTCATTCGGAAACGTCTGAAAACATTTCACGCTCAGACTGAGGTTCTGTCCTCCCACTATTCGGGGAAATCAGGGTCGGGCCCCGTCTTCATCAAGGTCAACGGTTTGCGGCCGATCGACGAGGTCAAGGCCGATATCGTCGGGCAGTTGGAGCGGTTGTAGAGGAGCTGTCAGCTCGGGCGCTTGCATGAACCAGGGTTGCAGCAGCAGGAAGAAGAAGACATTTAAACCGCCAAGACGCGAAGAGCGCAAAGGGAATGCAAAGAAAGTTTTGAGAATAGGGTCTCTTTGTGGCTATTTTTTCCTCTTCGTGGCGGTGTGGTCGGATTTTTCAGGCGCCTGAGCTGTCAACTGCCGTACCAGCTCCGCCTCGTCCGATGTCGGCATTTGGCACTGATGGTTCTGACAGACGTAGGCGGTCGGCTGACCGTCGATCATCAGGTGATTCTCGGTGAAGGGGGCGAGCGATCTGACAGCTTTTCCCTGGGCGCCCGGTTCGACCAGCAGCACCGACGAGCGGGCCGGCGCCGAGGTTCGGACCGTGTCGAGCAGTGTCTGGGTCTTTGGATCGTCCCGTCTGCCGCAGATCACGATCTCAAAGGCCGAGTTCGTCGCCCTTTGGAGCCCGTCGATCAGGTGAGAGTGGCTCGATGGACCACGGGAGGCGCTCTGGCCGAAGGCCGTCATCAGCGAGTGGGCCCTGTCTTCATACTTCGAACGCCCGGTAAGCCGACTCAGCCGGATGAGGTTGTGGGCCGCGACTGAGTT
>DAOWGJ010000264.1 GCA_030637505.1 Holophagae bacterium | reverse complement strand
CCAGAAGATTGATCGCCTTGATCGGCCGCTGCATCATCAGGGCAGCCTCCCAGGGATCGAGGTCGGGCACGAATCCCTCCTTCTGGAAGGTCGCAACGGTGATCTCCGGCGAGACGTACTCCGGGCCTTTCTTCTTGAGCCACAAAGCCAAATAGGGATGCAGCCGCAGAACCGAAACGATCACTGCCAGAATACCGCTGAGGATCAACCAGAGAACCCTCAAAGGCACCAGCATCCCTGTCCAGCCGAAAAGTGTGCCGGATGTCGGGTGAATCCAGCGTGCCTTGCCGGCGGGAGCAAAGACATCCATGAAGAACGTCGTTCCGGCGATCTTGTCGATGATTCCAAGAACCCACCCGAAGGCGATTAAAAAGAACAACAAAATCGGCAGATTGAAGACAAAGAAAACGAACAACCATCCGAGGCCCATCAGGCCGACGAGGGCGGCCGACCTGCGGTCCTGCCGGCTAAGCTCTCCTGAGAACAGACGCTGGAACCAGCCACCGACACGGCGGGTCCACGGCTCTCTGGTTGCCTGGGGCGGCGGCGTGCCCTGGCCGGTACCGCCGAGGCTCTTGCCGTATCCCTCAGGCACCGCACCACCAAAACCGGACATCGCAGCTCGCGGAAGGTAGAGCCTGATCAGGTGTACGGCTTCCGATCGAAGACCTCTTCGTTCGGCATAGAGCGTCAACCGTCGCTGGGATCGGTAGTCCGAGTAGACGAATGCCCAGTGGTCCTGTTCGTTCAAGCTCCCCTGGTCGGTCAAGAGCCCGAATGCATCGACCATCTCAGGCGTAATGTCGGAGTGCTCGACAACATCGGCCGGCAGTTCGAGCGGCAAGACCAGGTGAATGACGCTCTTGTCGATCGGCAAGGACCACCGGATCGGATTGAACCAGATGGCCAGGAGGTGCGCCTGCCCCCGCCGGGTCTCGTCGACAAAGAGGTGATCGGTCCGGTAGTGCAGTTCGAGAGTGTAGACGCCTCCCGATCGGGTCGAACGATCGAACTCCGCCCTGAAATAGCCACCACCCACATTGGAGATCCGCGCCTCTTGTGCCCCGGACCCGACCCCATGCAAGAGAGCCCGCGTGAAGTGCACCGGTTCGTAAAACGGCCCGATCTTACGGATCGCCGAACGGCCCTCGTTATCCTGAAACTTGAGCGAGTAGATGACGTCGGCCGAGCCGTTGTCCTGGATGAAGACCTGTGTGTCGACATCAAGAAGATCGACCGGGGCGGCAATAACGCTTCCGGCCGTTGTCACCAGGACCAGCGCGCCGAATGTCAGCAAGAATCGAAATGAGGGCTTCACCAAAACCATCATAACCGGGCCGGGACGCCTCCTCGGGCGGGGAAGACGGCCCCTATCGCCGTCGCGGTCGCTGCTCACGGACGCCGTCGCGGTTACGGTCGCGGTCAACGGCCGGTGTTATCCGGCCCCGGCCTTCGGGAGGACCTCCGGCCCTCCCGCTCGGCGCATTCCCCTCAAGCGGTGGCATGGCAGAAAACGGTTGAAACTCGCCCCTTGAGGGGAATGACCTCGGCGGCCTACGGCGTTGGCCGAGACTCGTTCGCTGAGGGTGCCGCCGTGGATTGCCCGGTGTCGGCTTTCTTCGCAGAGGCGTCTTGGTCTGAAGGTCTGCCGGGTGAAGAAAGCCGCACCCGGCCCGTCCCGTCGGGGGGAGGCCCCTCGTGGATTCTGTTGTGCTGGCGACCTACCTCCTCGGCTTCGGCGTTCCCGTGGGATAGGGCTTTGGAGTCGCCTCCGAGCCTGGAGGGGGATCCCCGGGATGATAGCCGCCACCGGAACCACCGGGGCGTCCGCCACGTCGCCCTCCCTGCTGCTGGTCGGGCTTGAGGAAGAACCGCCATTCGCAATAGGTCGTTCGGCCCTCGTATATCTTGACGCTCTCGTCGCACGAGGTCGAGTGGACGCCGACAATCGGCCCAATCAACTCACCTTCCGGGTTTCGCGTCACACCCTCGGGCAGACCGTCCCGGCCCTGTCCCTGAGGACTCCCCAGCGTAAGGCCGCTCCCATGGGCAGGGGTGCCCGTGGGCAGAGGCGTACCAAGCCCGAGTCCTCCGGGCGTCTGCGTTCTCACCTGGCGTTCCTGCCCCAGAAAGATGATGCCCCAGTTCTCGGAGTTGGTGATCGGGTCCTTCCACTTTTGGCGGATGACCTTGGGATCGGCTTCCCAGATCTCCTTCATCCGCATCGGGTATCGTCCGTACTTGCCCTTGTAGATTCGAACCGCCTCGACGTATTGCTCACCTCGGAAGATCAGCTCGGCCTCCCGCTCCCGCTTCATCTGGAAGGAAACCGACTGCACGGCCACACCCATCATGATCGACATGATTGCGATCACCATGACCAGCATCACCAGGGTGAATCCGGCTTCCCGGGAACGGTTCTCACCTTCTTGGATCATCAGTCGTCAAAACTCCGAGAACGGCTTACCGCCGAGGGAATTGCCGATCGCCCCGGATTTGACGTCCATGATGCCAGTCCCGCCGCCGCCAACCTCATCGTCGAAGGGCTGCAACTCCTCGACATCCTCCGCGTCCGCCGGGATTTCGATCCAGGTATCGGCACTCTTGGTGATCGGATCGATCGGCATGAACCTGAGATAACCGGCATCGACCAACTCCTGAAGCGAGCCGGGATATTCACCCTGGTCACCGAGGTACTGGTCAATCGAGGACCGCATCTGGTAGAGATCCTCCATCAGCACCGCCTCTCGCGCCCTCTTGGGCGCGTTCTGCATGTTGGGCATGGCGATCGCGGCCAAAATACCTATGATCGCAATGACAACGATCAACTCGATCAGGGTGAAGCCGGTCTCACGGCGGGGTGTTGTTTGGCGAACCATCTCACCAGTCCTTGTATTCGGTACCGTCGAGGGCGGTACTGTCCGAGTGAGAATAAACGTCCCACACATTCTCCCCTCCCCAGCTGGTGCTGTCGGCCTCATCTTGGTAGGACTTCAGGCCCCACTCCTCTTCACGGGTCATCGGGTCCATCGGGAGTTTGCGAAGAAATTTCCGCTTTATTTGCTGTCCGACCAATTCAACGCCTTCGGCCAGGGTCTCGAGATCCGGAGGATAGCCCTCGGATCCCAGCTTGATCGGGATCATTCCCTGGTCGGAAAGACGCTTGTACTCGTCGATTGCGGTTCGCATCTGGCGCAGGGCCAGACGCAACTCCATTTCCTTGCGGCGCTTGACGGTGAACTTGGCAACCGGCATCGCCATGCTCGCCAAGATGGCCAGCAGGGCCGCCACCATGACCAGCTCGGCCAGGGTGAAGCCGCGTTCACGCCGATGCCATCGGTACATCCCGCCTCCTCAGTCCGCGTCGCCGCCGGTGATGAAGATCGCCCCGTCGGAGGCCGAAACCGGCACAGCCACGCCATCCGCTCTCACGATGCCCTGAGTACTGAATATCAGTGGCGCAGGACCCGGTGTCAAGGCCCTGACGTTGAATGTCGCCAACACCTGAGGCATTGCATCCCCTTCCGCTACCACGAGATCGAGCACGATAATCCCCTGCTCGGAGTCGATGACCTGGTCGACGACACCGATGGCGGGGGCCGCCTCCAAACTATCGACGGAAATTCGCCGCGGGTCGAAGGTCAAGCTCAGGGGCAATCGGTAGTTGTCATGTTCGCCCGAACCGACGATCTGAATCTGGGCGGTGCCGTCGACACCCATTGAGATCACAGAGGGCTGAAGGTTGAGCAGCACCGGCGGCACCGACAGGTCGATCTCGAACGACTTGTCCGCCTCTTCAATGCCGAAGACCTCGTCAAGGGCGCCTTCGTCCCCGTCCCCCGCCTCCAATGCCTTGTTTCCGGTTGCCAACTCGACTCCCCGAGGCGGCGAGACCTGACGCGGTTTGACGGTTGACGGGACACCGAATCCCCTCGATCTGGGCTCCTTCTCTTTCCTGGATCCACCAGATGCGCCCTCTCGATCAGGCTGCCTGCTCTTTCTCGCGTCGAAAGGGCTGCGCGAACCGGACCCCGAAGCGACGCGGGGACTGTTGGACCCGTAGAAGGAGATTCGGCTCTCGGTTCCTACCCACAGGGGCGCCAGATCCTCTTCGGTGATATCCGGAAATCGCACAATGTGGGGGGTGACAGTCATCACCAAGTCGGTCCTCTTCATCCTCTTGGCTTTGTTGGTGAACAACCGCCCCAGCCAGGGGATCTTTGAGAGGCCCGGAGTCTCGACCACACCTTCCGTCGAATCGGTACGGAACAAACCAGCCAGTAAAGACGTCTCACCATCCTTGAGCCGATTGACCGAAGTGATCGTTCGGGTGCCGATGACGACTGCTTCCTGGCTCGGCCCGACGGACACGGTCTCGCCGATGTTGGAGATCTCGACGCTGAGTTTGAGGGTAATTTCCCGATTGTGGTGGACCCTGGGTTCGACCTCGATCCGAATACCGATGTCCTGGTACTGGAACGACGTTATCGGTACGACATTGCCACCAATGTTGTTGCCGGAATTGAAGCTTGTCACGGGAATCGGGTACTTGTCGCCGATGTGGAGCTTGGCCTTTTCGCCGTCGGTGATGCGCAACTGTGGCTGGGCCAAAACCTCGGCCCGACCTGAAGACTTGGCCAGATTGATCACCAGGCTGGGGATGTTGACGAAGGTGTTGCTACTGCTGATCTGGCTCAGTTGATCGAGGAAGAGATTGCCCTGGGACCCATCCTGGATGGCCCCGGTGTCCACTCCCAAAGTGAAACTATAGGTGCTCAAGGTCATCCCCATGTCGGAGTCGTCCGTGGTCGCTATCAGCAACAACTCGACGTCGATCAAGACCTCGGCCTTGGCTTTGTCGTTGACCTTGATCAGCTTCTCGGCAATCGCGACCTTGTCGGCGGTGTCGCGCAGAGTGATCGCGTTGAGCTGTTCGTTGGTCGCCAGGCGGCGAGCTTCGATCAGGGCACGCAGGAGCTTGTCGATATCCTTGACCGCGGAGGTGGAGAGGAAGAAGGCCTTGATTACCAGATCCTCGTACTCCCGCCGGTTTTGTGGCGTGTCCTCGGCGACGATGATGCTGTGCTCGTCCAGCACCTTGTAAAAATGCCCCGACGCCTGGAGCACGATTTCCAGAGCTCTCTCGGCAGTGACGTCATTCAGTTCCACCGAGAGTTTGTCGTCCTTGAGTTTGGGGTCGAAGAGCACATTGAAGCCGTAGGCCTTTCCAAGGGCTTTGTAGATCTCCTGGACCGGCTTGGGCTGGGGAAATTTCAGCGTGATCGGCTCGTCCGAGGTCGGATCGAGGATCGGAGGCTTGACCTTGGCCTCGGCGGCCCTCTTTTTCATCTCCGCCAAGGCCTGTTCCCCACCGGGGCCGGCCAGAACCTCGAGATCCTCAAGTACCCTCTCGAGCGCCTGTTCGGCAAACTGATTGACCGGATCCAGCTCGGTCGCCATCCGCAACTCGTTCCGGGCATCGTGCAGTCGACCCATGTCTCTCATCATGAGGCCCTTGCGCAAATGGGCCTGGGAGGCCTTCTGCCTGGATCGCGTCAATTGCATCCGGTATTCGACGTTGCCGGGATCGTCGGCAAGGGCCTCCAGATAGAAGTAGACCGCCGCGTCCCAGTTCTGCTCTTCGACCGCCTTGGCGCCGTCGTGCGCGGTCTCCTTGGCTGTAGAACAGCCCATGAGAGCCACCAGCGCCAACACCGGCGCCATCGTTTTCAATCTATTCTTGTGCCAACGGAACACGCTTAATCTCCTTCTCCGGATAACCTACAAAACCGATGACCACAGACTCGAGATCGATGGTTCGAACAATGAAATCTTCCTCGACGACGCCGCCCTCCCCCGCGACCTTGATCTCGGCGCTGTCGTCCACTTGCTTACGAAAGACCGCCACCCGGCGTCCAACCGGACCGAAATTCCCAAGATACTCCATCGTGAAGTCAGGCGGGCGCCGCCATCCGACCGGTGTCGGCGTCGGCGACGGGCGAGGCGGCGGAGGCCGACGAGTCGGTTTCGGCACAGGGGTCGGCCGCGGGCGGGGGTCGGGTGTCGCCGTCGGGGGCGGTCCGAAGAGGAAAGGATTTCGGTCGGCGCGGGCTTCGGAAACCGAACCGTCAACCACCTCGATCGAACCCAACGTCGGCAACGAGTGTCGCTGCCACTTAAGATCTTCAGTCCTGGATTCGCCGCCGGTAAGGCCACCGTCGCTCATCATGCGGATGAGGAACCAGCCTCCGGAGAGGATCAGGATCCCGACCAGGATCATCAACCGCCGATTCTCGGCCTTCTTCATGAAGCAGCCTCCGCTTCCGGCGCCGCGGCAGGCACCTCCAGCCGCGTCCGGTCAACCAGGGCCCGCAACTTCCCGAGTTCGGCCTCGGCCAGGTAGGTCGATACCTGAAGCCGGATCGAAAGGATCTGAGACCTGGCGTCTTCTTCGCCCTTGAAACTGATACTGTCGACAATCAGGAACTGGGGACTGGCCTGGAGGCTGGCCAGCAGGGAGCGAATCTGCTCATAGGTTCCCTCAACAGAAAACCCGATGCCGAACCGCACCCCAGCGGTCCTGTCATCGACGACTTCCCTGTAGGAAAAGCCGTCGGGCAACAACCCGGCGTCCCTCGAGGCCAATCCGACAGCCCGCAGCACCGCCGTCATGCGATCGTCCAACTTGCCGAACAACTCGCCGTCGATGCGCTCCAGGGTCTCACCAGTTTCGGAAACCTGGGTGCGCTCCTCTCTGGCCTGCCCGGTCATGAGGTCCAAACGGTCGATCTCCTGGTTCAGGTGTTCGATCTGGCCTTCGATCTGACCCCGGCGTCCCATTGGACCAGAGGTCTGCCAGACCAGGACGGCCACAGCCGCAAGACAGAATACAACGGCCAGAATCCATACCCCCGCCAGCCGTATCCAGGGAAGAAAACGAGGATTCATCGCTCCCCCTCCCCTTCCGGCAGGTACAGGACCCGCATGCTGAAGAGGTATTCCGACGACTTCCCGCCCTCTGGCCAGGTCTCACGGCTGGGTCGTGGGTCGTCAAAGTATGGGTCGGTGACCATACGGTCCAAAAGTTCCAGAAAACCGTCCCGGTCCTTCGAAACGGCCTCCAAAACCAAAGTGACCTCCTCGTCGCCCAGGAGCGGAGACACGGACACGACCCTGACCTGCCACGGGAGAACCTCGGCCAAACGATCGAGGAGATCGGACCATGAAAAGCGATGCTCCGCCAAGACTTCGTTGACCAGCTGGATCCTGGCGCCCAGGTTTTTCCACGGCACCTGCTCCAGCACGGCGGCGTGGCCCGAAAACTCACCGGCCAAAGCGTCCCTTTGAAGTTGCAGCATGTCCCGCCGGACGACCTGTTCATCGAGCGTCTGGTTGCTCGAGAGAAAGAGCCGAATATTGACGGCGGTCAGCACCAGGCCGATCAGGACCGCCGCCCACGTCAAGACCCACACCGGGCGGGTGTTCGATCGAGGCTTGGAGGCCAGGTTGGCGACAATCATGGCGCCCCCCCGTCAAGGACGGCCGCCATCGGCACGAGCCGGGCACTGCCGAGCGTTGCCGCAAGCTGGGCATCCGGACAGATCTGCCGCCCTTCGGGAACACGAACCGAAACGTCGGGCAAACCCTCGAGTAACCCGACCATAGATCGTCCCAGCTCCTCGTCGGTCGTGCTGACGACGGCATCGACCGCTCCGCCGATGGCCATCGTGTTGCGGATGTAGCTCATCGCCAAGCTGATTTCCCTTTCCGCTCCTCCCCAGGACCCCCCGGACTGTGGCAGCGGCTTGGTTTTGATCAGACGGACGGCGCCGTCGGCAACGACCGCCATAGACGACATCGAGATCTCTTGCTGAACGATCACCCGAGTCACCGCCGAGGGCGTTGGTTCCATCGCCAGGGCGAAGATTCTTGGAAGCACCAGCCCCGGGCTGATACCGGCGCCTTCAAAGGCGCTCTCCAGCTGACTGAGCGCCTTTTCGGGAGCGGCTGAACACAGCACGTGCCTCTCGGCTCCCATGGGGTTCTGGATCGAAGCCGCGATACGGAGATTGGTCGGCGCGACCGGCAGGAGCTTCTTCAAACGCCACCGGAGAACTTCCTGGAGATCCTCCCGGCGACGCGGCAGGTCCTCGGCCTCCACCAGGAAACACCGAACCCAATGGGTCGGGACGACGACGGCTGCCCGCCGGGCGCCCTTGATCAACTCCTGAAGCGGTACCAGGAGGTCCGTCAGGCGTTGAACATCCACACCCCGGAGGCCGACGGGCCCAAGTTCGAACAGGCCTTGGGGCACGTTGACGGCAGCACAGCGGTCCCCGCTCTTGCGGTCACGGTGCACGACAACCACCGTTTGGCCGTCCAGGCTCCAAACGGTAGCCGGCGGGGGGGTCGAAAACAGCGTCTTCCAGTTCATTCGACGAATGTCACCTTGTTGATGTCATGAAGGGTAGTATCCCCCCCGAATACTTTTTGGAGGGCGGATTCCCTCAAGAAGCGCATGCCTTCCGCCATGACGGCGCGCTCGATCTGCGTCTCCAGCTTCCTGTCGAGGATCAGTTGGCGGATGTTGTCCGACAGGTTGAGCAACTCGGCAATCGCCAGCCGCCCGCGGAATCCGGTGCCGTTGCACTCGATGCAACCCGTCCCTTCGTAGAAGACGAAATCACGGTAACGGTCCGGTTCGAGTCCGGAATCTTCCAGCAATTCGTCGCTGACCACGGCCTTCCGCTTGCAGTGGAGGCAGATCTTACGGACCAATCGCTGCGCCAAGACGCAGTTGAGGGAAGATACAAAGTTGTAGAGATCGACGTTCATGTTGAGGAATCGGCCGATGACGTCGACGACATTGTTGGCGTGCACGGTGGTGAAGACGAGGTGGCCGGTCAAGGCCGCCTGAACTGCGATGCCCGCGGTCTCCTCGTCTCGGATCTCGCCAACCATTACCTTGTCCGGATCGTGACGGAGAATCGAGCGCAGACCCCGAGCAAAGGTCAGGCCCTTCTTCTCGTTGACCGGGATCTGTGTCACCCCGGCCAGCTGATACTCGACCGGATCCTCGATCGTGACGATCTTGTCCTCGGAGGAGAGAATCTCCGCCAGGCACGCGTAGAGAGTGGTCGTCTTGCCCGAGCCGGTCGGGCCCGTGACAAGAACCATGCCGTAGGGTTCGTTGATGAATTTCCGCAGCTGCCGGCGGGTGTCTTCTTCGAGACCCAAGACCCCGAGATCCAGGGTCTTGAATTCTTCGTTGGTACTTTCCTTGTCCAAGATTCGGATCACAGCGTCCTCTCCGTGGACCGTCGGCATGATCGAAACACGGAAGTCGATCGTCCTCCCCGCCATCCGCACCTTGAAGCGCCCATCCTGGGGAATACGCTTCTCGGCGATGTCCAACTCCGACACGACCTTGATCCGGCTGACGATCGTCGAATGGTGCCGTTTGTCGATTGCCTTCATCGCCTGGTAGAGCACGCCGTCGATCCGGTATTTGACGACGACCTCGCGTTCTTGAGTTTCGATGTGGATGTCCGAAGCCCGACGCTGAATCGCATTGAACAAGATCGTGTCGACCAAACGGATGATCGGACTCTGGTCCGCGGTAATGCTGTCAATCGACAGCACCTCCTCGCCGTCCTCGGAATCCTGTACCAGCTGGAGCTGGAAGCCCTCAGTCGCCTGATCCAACACCCGCTGGGTCGACTCGGACTTTTCCAGGATGTCGGCGATGCGGGAACGCGGCCCGACCACGACCTCCAGCGGCATGGCCAACAGCATCTCGATCTCGTTGACATCGACGACGTTGGTCGGGTCGGCCATCACGACCTTCAAGACCTCGCCCTCGAGAGCCTGAGGCAGGAAGTGGTAGCGCAGCATCACGTCCACGGGAATCGTCCGGAAGAGGTCGGCATCGACGTGAAATTCATCCAGGGGATCGAACGGCAGGGCGAAATCCTCGGCCAGCTGCTTCGCCTCGGCAATATCGCTCCCGACCTCGACCTCAACCTCGTGTTCGAGCATCTCCAGCGCGGTGTCCATGTGTTCGTTCGTTGCCATTGTCCTACCCGATCTTCGTCACTAACGTGAGCAAGGGATAATACACCGCCAGCAACAAACCCCCGACTATGAAGCCCATCACAACAAGAATCAACGGCTCAAACAGCGCGACCATTCGACCCAGGGCAAACTCGATCTCGTCGTCAAAGAATTCCGAGGTGTGGACCAACATCTCCGGGAGGGCGCCGGTCGCCTCTCCAACCCGCATCATCGCCAGCGCCATCGCAGGCGCGATCTTCGTATCCTCGACCGAGTCCGACAGGGGGCGGCCTTCCCTGACCTCCTGCACGCAGCCCAGCAGCAGCTTGGAGATCCACGTGTTGTTGACCGACGACGCGGCCGTTTCCAGGGCCGGCACCATCGGCGTCCCCCCCCCCAATAGAACCGAGAGCGAACGACTGAACTGCGAAAGGGCGAACAGATGAGCCAACCGCCCGACCAGTGGAACCCTGAGTCGCCACCGGTCAGTGATCAACAATCCTCTGGGGGTCCGCACCCAAGCCTTGTAAGACAATACCGCCACGATCCCAGCCAGGATCAATAGAAAAAAGTTTTCCTGAACGAAGCTGGAAAGTCCCAACACGAATCTGGTAATCAGAGGCAACTCACTGTCGAAAGCAACGTAGAACCCGGCAAAGCTGGGGATGACCTTGGCCACCAGGACGACGATCAGGCCGATCGACAACAAGACCAGCACCGCCGGGTAGGTCAGGGCAGCGATGATCTTCTTCCGCATTGCCTCGACGATGCGTTGGTACTCGACGAATCGTTCGAGCACTGATTCCAACTCGCCCGACTGCTCGCCGGCGCGAAGGGTGTTGGAGTACAGCCGAGGGAAGACCTCCCCCAGCGAGGCGAAGGCGTCGGACAAAGCGACGCCGGTCGTCACTTGCTGGTGGACCTTGTCCAGCAGGGCCTTGAAGTGGGGAGCGGTCTGTTGGGCCTTGAGTAGATCCAGCGATTGTGCCAGTGGGAGACCCGCGTGGAGCAGGGTTCTCAGCTGGGTATTGAACAGCAGGAAGTCGATGCTGGGCACCTTTTCCCGGCGCCTGAGAAAGGGAATGCCCATCGCCGAACCGGCACGGGTCACCGAGAAGACGTGGAGCCCTTCGGCCTCCAACTCGTGGCGCAGAGCCTCCAGAGACCCGGCCATTCGCCGGCTCTCCAGGACTCTCCCGTCAGGAGTCCCCAAACGACAGACAAACTCAGGCATGTCTATCCTTCCGGCAAAGCCTTGATGATCAGCACGAGTCCTTGCTCACTGTCTTCAGTCTCGCCCGCGCCGATGACCACTTCCTGGCTCTGAGACAATACAACCCGAGTTCTCAATATCTCTCTCGTTCCTTTGGGCCCCGCCCGATCCAAAACCAATGGCCGGAGATCCAGGCGGAGGCTCTGATTGGGAATGCCGAACGGCGTCGGCTCCAAACGGTGATCCAGCACCTTCATCGAGATTCTGAACCCTTCACTCAATTCGACGGAAATCTCATCCCCGGTCACACCGCCGAGTTCCGCACTGCCCAGCCCTCGGTAGAATTTGAAGGGAAACATCTTCTTGAGGCGTTGTCCAACCTCCTGGGTGCCGCCGGGCATGGAGACACCGGTCCTCGAGCCCTTGAGCAATTCGACGTGAATACGAAAAGGCAGAGGCTTTTGGTCGAGTCGTTCGACGGCTTCGGCAACAGCGGCCATGACGTCCGCCCGGTCACGAACGGTCAGACGACCCTTGGCCGGTTGCACCATCACACTGCCGCTATCGCTCAACAGAGGCTGGATTGCGACGGAGACATCAGCCACCTTGGCGTGTTCGACCCTGAAGACCCGGACGACCACGGCCTCGTCGTCTGCCTGCGCCGATGGAACTCCCGTTGCCAGGCAGACCAGAACCGAGACCACGACCCACATAAATGCCGCGCCGCGCACCAGCCGCACACTGTCATCGCACCCGCGCATCACAACTCCATCCCTTCGCTGACAACAAAATACACCGCCGTCGTCTCACTGTCGGAACCGGCAAATTGATAGACTCTGACCTCGGAGTCCGGCATCTGAATTTCCACTCTCGGCGGAGGCGCAGGGGCCTCGACTGGGCCTTGGGAATCCGCCACAGTAACCGCTGCCTCCTGGGGATCGGCGCTCCAGGGAGCGACGCGCCACAGAAGCCCCCCACCCAGAACCATGACGCACACAGCAGCGGCAGCTAACCACCGCCTGGCGGGTGGCGCCAATCGACGACGAAGCCTTTCCTGGCGAATCAGAGCAGTGACGGCTTCTGCACACTCGCCCGCTCCCCGATCGTCGGTCTCGGGCGGCACACCGGAAGCCAATAGGAGCGACGGCTCAAGAAAGACCGCCTCCGCCCTGCACTGGGCACAGGTCTGCAGGTGTCCCCGAAAGTCACGTCGGTCATCGCGGTCGAGGCGATCCTTGAGGTAATCGTCAACGCTGAGTTTGAACCTTTCGCAGTTCATTCTTTCCTCCGAGATACAGGAAGGTACTCGGGAAATCGCCTTTCGATCTCCCGCCGAAGCGTCTTCCTGGCTTGAAAAATGTGGTTGCGAACAGTCGTCGCCGTACACCCGAGGATCTCGGCGACATCGGCGGTGTCCTTGTCTTCGATCTCCCGCAAAACAAAGGCCGCCCTCTGCTGGCCGCTCAATACCGGCAACAGCTGGGCAATCACGGAGCCGACGTCCCCCTCCTCGGCCACATGGGAGGTCGGCTCACTCTCCCCGACCAGGCGGAGCCGATGTTCCATCCCGGCCTGGTGTGTTCTCTCACGGCTTTTTCGAGACCGGATCAGGTCGATGGCGACGTTGGTTCCGATACGGTAAACCCAGGTTGCGAAGCTCCACCGCGGATCGTAGCGGTTCAGCTGTTGCCAGGCCTTGAGAAAGGCCATCTGAACCACGTCCCAGGCTTCGGCATCGTCGTTCAGAATGCGGGCAACCGCCCGGTGCAACCCACCAGAGTGACGTTTGACCAGATCCGCGAAGGCCAGCTCGTCACCACCCCGGGCATCCAGGGCCAACTGCCGATCGTCCCTCACGGCCGTTCCGTCGTTGTCGATTATTCCTGTCACGATGGACAGCGTCTCCTTCACCACAATTGCATCTCCGGGAAGTCTACGAACATCGGCCGTTGGTCGTTTAGCGACGGCGGCTCGCCCCCCGGAATACCGGTCACGCAAACAGAGTTTACTCTCATTGGGTGGCAAGCCCACCAAAAAGGAGTGGTGAACTGCCCGAAAGGAAAAACAGAGGCCATCATGGACATCACCATTGAATACTGCGTCACCTGAAACTACTTACCCAGAGCCGCCGGTCTGGCGGCCGATCTCAAAGAGCGCTTCGGCGCCGATTCGAAGCTGATCAAGGGTTCCGAAGGCGTCTTTGAAGTCCGAGCCGACGAGAGCCTGGTCTTTTCCAAGAAGGACCTCGGGAGATTCCCCGAGCCCGGAGAGGTCGAATCGGCGATTGCCGGGATGAAATCGTAGGCCGTCGAGGTCATTTCCTCAAGAGGCTGATCCTCTCCCATTTTGAACAACACTGCCTCTTGAGGAAAGGCGCCGAGCGGGGGTCGTCGATAATCCTACGGCGGGCAGTGGTCTCTAGCCCGCATATCTCACCAGGTTCCTACTGCGGCCGGCGATGCACCACACCCAGCGGTGTTTTCTCGCCTCGGCAGCCCTTCGGGCTGGCGTCGGTTCCTGCCCCCGTAGGCCGGGGTTGGAATCCAGGGACCGGACCAGCGACCGCGTCAGGAAACAGCGGCAGTTAACAGCGCCCGGGGCCGGTGCAGCGTCAGCGCTCGAAGCGGCAATCGTTCCAAGGGCGACCCATGCGAAATCAACTGCTGGTCAAGAATCACATTCGCTGAGAGCGGCCCGCGCCTTGGGATGGTCGGGATCGATAGCCAGAGCTCGATTGAGATTTTCTCGACCGTCTTCGCAATTGCCCATCTCTACCTGAAAGAAGCCGACCAACGCATGGGGATCCGCTAATTCCGGGGCTGCTTCCACGGCCTCCTGCGCTTTGGCGAGCGCCTTTTCTTTCTTCTCCCTGTCCCACAGCATTTGGGCGAACTTGAGCTGCCTCCCTACCTCGGCTTCATGTGAGCCCACGTCGATCGAAGTTGGGTGCAAGGCCAGATCCAACGTGGCGTCATCGGTCTGACCCAAGGCGTGGCGTAAATGGGCCTGCAAGGCGCCCATGTAGTTGACCTTTGTATAGGGGAGAGAAGCACGCAGCATGCCTCCGGAATCGGCGATTCCCATCGTTGGATAGAGGCGAACCCCCATTTCTCCGTAAAGCCGATCACCCGAATCGATGAGGACTTCCAGATCGGCGCCACTCTCGGCGAGTACCGAGGCTACTGTTTCAGACGGAAATCGATCCGAGACCACCCCGACCCAGTGAATGTCGGCATCCTTCATTTCCCCCTGAAGATCGGCGAGAGCACGCAGCACCTCGAGGCTGTGTTCCTGCTGGGGATGAAAGAAAATGAACGCCGTAACTCCATGGGGATCGACAAGAGACTGTTCGACGCCATCCAACCCCGCCAGGGACGGATTAGGAACCTTCGACCCAATTTCGATGTTGGCGAACGCCATCCCTGACAACACAAGAACGGAGGCAAGTCCAGAAATCAGCGAGGTCACGACCCCGCCACCAATCCCTCAGGCACGGCACGGGAACGGTCGTAGCTCAACGGGCCATGACATGTCTTTTCGCAACTGCCACCGTTGGGGGCTTGAGTGTAGTTGATCTTGAGGATCCAACCCGACTTCCCGTAGGGCACCCCATCCCGAACCAAGTGTTCCTGCGGGGCAGCGTGGACCTCGTGGCAGGCCCGACAGGTCCTGCCGCGATCGACCTTGTTGACGTGAACAAAATGGAGGTTCTGATCTCCGTCGCGGAATCTCGTCAGGGTCGTCGTCCTCTCAGCGGTAACAACCTCTTCGTTATGACAGGAAAAACACAGTTCATAGTTTTTCGGATCGAATGGGGCGTAGAATTTCTCCGGATAGCGGGTCACGAGAAGCCTGAATTCCTGCCCGCCGTGGGGAGTGTGGCAGGCACTGCAATCCCGAGCGGCAACCGGACCATGAACCACCGGATTGTCGGCCAGCAACGAACCGAAACCGGTCAGCTTGCGCCCCAGTTCGTCGAGCAATCCGTCTTCTGAATGGCAGTCTACACAGAGGTCATAGGCCAAGCCCTTGAGCAGGCTGTCGACGTTCGAGGCGTGAGGGCTGTGGCAATTGAGGCATCCATCCCCGTTTTCCACGGAATCGTGTCTCACCGCCGACTCGGTTGCTTCTGCCCAAATATCCTCATGGCAATCGGCACACAGCTTGGGAGACTGATCAACCAGGAGTTTTCGATAGGCCGCGTTGTGGGGATTATGGCAATAGGTGCAGTCGTCCACCACGGCAGCATGTGCAACCCGAGCCGTTTCAATCGCGTGTTCGATAGCCTCATGGCACCCGAAGCAGAGTTCCGTGACACTGCCCTCGACCGGGCCGGGATCAGCCGGATCGTCGCCGGCGTGGCACAGCCCACACTCTCCCATTTCAAACGGGGCATGACTCCAGGCGACGGTCGCCCCGTCAGGCAGCGGCGCCACCGAGCACTCGGCGGTCACTGGAGTTGCCAAAATTAGGATAGAAAACCCAACGACCATCCACGAACCAACAAAGAATCGACTTTCGAACGACATCACTGCACCTCCCGATCATCTCGGCCCCTAGCCCGAGAAATCTTGTGAAGATTATCACGAATCACAATATGAGACTCTAATTTCTCATTTGCGCATGTATAGAAATATTCATTTTTCTCAAAAACTTCAATTTTTTGAATCTGTCGCTTCGCTGAGTCAGTCCGCGCCAGCTGCCCTTCGTTTCTACTGAGAGCTGAGAGCTCCTAAGGCCTCCGTCGATAGACGTTGCGCTCCAGCATACGAGAGAAACCGCTCCAGGCCTGGTCGGAATCACCGTCCTGCTCGATCGCCTCGAACATACCGGCCAGCCTCGCGTCCAGATTGTCCACCATGTGCACCAACATCGCCTCCGGGGTCTTGGGCCTTCTCGGGGATCCGTAGGCGTACTCGCCGTGGTGGGAGAGCAGAATGTGCAGAAGCTGGCGGCGGTGCTCGTCCGGAAAGTTCTCCATCTCTGCAATCACACGGTCGACGAAGAGGGTCTCCAACGCCAAATGACCGATCAATCGGCCGTCGTCGGTGTATTCGATCGAATTCTCGGCTTCCAACTCCCAAATCTTGCCCAGATCATGCAACAAGACGCCGGCCAATACCATGTCCTTGTGCAAGCGATAGTGTCCTGCCAGGACCAAGGCGGCCCCGGCTGCGGATACCGTGTGTTCCAGCAGGCCGGACCGGAAGGCATGGTGCATCGTCTTGGCCGCCGGCGCCACCCGAAAACGGGCCTCGATGTCCGGATCGGAAAAGACCCTGACCAGCAGCTGCTTAAGGTCGGCATCCTCCATGGCGCCGATATATTCCTGCATTTTAAGCCATAAGACATCGGCATCCACCAGCGAAGAGCGAATGAACAGACCTGGGTCGACGTCCGCGCTATCGACCCTCTCAGCCCTCCTGAAGACCACCTGAGTGCGGCCCTGGTATTGCTGAACATGGCCGCCGATGCGCACGATCGCTCCTGGCTCGCAGATCTGCCCCAAACTCTCTGCGTGCTCCCACGCGAGGGAAACAACCTCGCCGGTCCGATCTCCAAGGGTGACGGCAAGATAATTCCCGCTGCCGCGCCTCCGCCTCAGCTCCCTCGTGCGAACGACGTACACCTCATCCAGTTCAGTTCCTGGTTTGAGGTTCTTTATCCAGGATCGATCAGCCATCAACGCCCTCCAGGCGTTCGGTGTGGATTTCAACCAGGTATTTCTCCTTGAGCCGGTCGATGAAACCACTGCGCTGGTCGTAGAACACTCTCTCAGTCTCACGCCGCCGGATCTCCCCTTCGACTTCCTCAAAGGGCCGGTGGCCCGCCGGGATGCGCTGCACAAGGCGCAAGACCTGGATACCTCCCGCCGTCACCGCCGGCTGAGAGAAATCGCCATCCCCGAGAGGATCCAGCAGGGCGACCAGTTCGGGCCGGAGATCCTGCAGCGGAATGGCGCCAAGCTCCTGGAGTTCCACTCCCGCAAGGATCACCTCCGCCTGGAGGTCCGCACCACCCTCGACCCGTTCCAGCATTGCCAGCACACGACCGACGACCGCCTCGGTATCGGATCCGTCCGAGGCAACCGGAAAGATCATCTGTTGGAGCTCAACCTTGGCGGGCACCGCGTAGTTTTCCCTGTCCCGCTCGTAGATCGTTTTGAGTTCCTCTTGGGTGATCTCGGTCGCCTGGACCTCGCCCTGGGCAGCCCTTTGGATCATGAACGATTTGCGGTACCGATCGCGAAGTGACTCTTCAGTCATTCCGGATTCTTCGAGCGCCGCCTCAAACAAATCGTCATCCTGAAGGTCGTTCTCTTCCCGCAGCCCGGCAATCGCATCGTCGAGGGCTTCCTCGTCTGGAATGATGTTCTTTTCCTCGGCCCGCTCCATCAGGATCAGTTCGTTGACCAGATTTTCCAGGAGCCCGTCTCGGAAAGAAACAAGCTCCTTCCCCTGCGGAGGATCCGGGAGCTGCCTCAGCTCCTGGTCCAACCGTACGCCAAACTCCGAAACCGTCACGATGCGATCGTTGACTCTGATCAAAATCGCTTCGAGCACCTCTCTCTCGGCACTCGACAAAAACGGCGCGGCGATCACAGCCAACGCCAGGGCAACCACAGATACATTTCTCTTCAGCATCAGTCCTCCGCGAACCTTCCCCGGTAGTCAAACCAGAGATTCTCTTTGAAAATCACGACACCGGCCCGGCTGACCGCCTGATCGACACACCGGCGTATATGCTCCCGACTCCTGGCACTCTCAAGATCCCGCCGCACCTCGGATGCGGCAACAACCTCGGACACCTGCCCCGAGGCCCGGACCTCAAGGACCTGGAACAGATGATACCCGGCCGGGCCTTCCATGGGGCGAGAAACCTGGCCGACATCAAGGGAAAAAATTTCCGCCTCAATATCCTCGGGCTGCGTGCCGCGGACCACCCAACCGATCACGCCACCGCTCTCGGCGTTCGGAGCTCGGCTGACTTCCCTGGAAAGGTCCGAGAAATTCTCGCCTCCCTCGAAACGATCCCGTGCCGCCTGTGCCTCCGCCAGCTCCCGCAACAACAACTGTCGAATCAGAACCTGCTCCGGAACAACTTCGGCCGTTCGTATTTCGGCTGCCGCTGCGATCTCAGCGGGCGGTACGGTTGGTGGAGGACCGCAGACCTCATGAACGAACCGGCGAAGAAGTGCCGATCGTTCGACCGAGTCGGTCGGCGCCCCCTCGGGCCCACCACCAAGCGCCAGAGCCACGGCCTCCTGTTCGAGAAACTGATCGAAGAGCCTGGAGGCGGCCCTGGAATCCACCTCGGCCCACTGGGTTCCGGTCACCCTTTCGAGGTAGGCCTGGACACGCTGGCCATCCACTTTGACACCGTCCACCCGGGCCACCACCGTCTCTT